>CAYLJT010001127.1:0-1934 GCA_964383995.1 uncultured Polyangiaceae bacterium | reverse complement strand
GCCGCCGCTTACGCGTCGGCCGCTGCGACGCAGCGCGGGCACTATCGGTTCTCTCAGGGCTTCGCCCCGACCACGTCGATTCGCCTTTTGTCCTCGAATCGGCGATAGTCACGGGGCCTTGAGCCCAAACTCCGGAACGCCGCCTTCGAACAACGTCCCTTCGGCCGGTCAGTCGCGCCCGGGCGGAACCCGCGTCATGTTCGACGAGCGGCTGACCGTTACGCGCACGAAGAGCCCACCCTACGGCCTCATTTTGGGCGGGGGCTGCGGTATCGTGGTGTTGGCGATCGCCATCGGCGCGCTCGTCGCCTACCTGTTCCACCTGGACGGCTGGGGCCTCTCGGAGGCACCAGGCGCCAGCGCCAAACCAACCACCAGTGGCAAGGTTCCCTCGAGCAGCGCGAGTGGCAAGGTCAAGCGGTAGATGCCTACCCGCGCCCGGCTCGCTTGACGACGAAACGCGCCGCGCCCGGTTCCAGCGTCGCAGTCGCCGCATCTTGTGCAAAAGCCGCGGATTGCATCCACGTATTTTACGTGATACACGTATTTTCGTGTCCGCCGCGCGAAACATCACCTTGACAATCGACGAAGACGTTCTCGTGGAGGCGCGTGTCCTTGCCGCCCAAGAGGGGCTCTCCGTGTCCGCGTTGCTCCGGCGCGAGCTGGTGAGCCTCGTCGAACGACGGCGAGGTTACACGACGGCCAGGGACGCGGCGATGCAGCGGCTCCAACGGGGGCATTCACTGGGGGGTGCCAAGCTCGACAAACGCGAGGACCTGCACGATCGTGAAAAGCTTCGTTGACACGAACATACTGATCTACGCAGAAGACCGAGACGCCGGAAAACGACATACAGTCGCCCGCGACCTCATCCTGGGGCTATGGAGCACGCGAAAAGGCGTCGTGAGCGTCCAAGTGCTCCAGGAGTTCTTCGTGAACGTCACCAGGAAGGCGAAGAAGCCGCTGACGGCCGCCAAGGCCGAGGAGATCGTGGAGCAATACCTCACCTGGGAGGTGGTCGAGAACACTCCAGCTCTTTTGCGTGCGTCGATCGCTCTGCACCAAAAGGCAAAGATCTCGTTTTGGGACGCGGCGGTCGTGCAAGCCGCCTTGGATGCTGGTTGCACCCAGCTCTACACGGAAGACCTGAACTCGGGGCAGCGCTTCGGAAAGCTGCTGATCAAGAATCCGTTCGTCACCGAATAGGCCTTCCAGAGCGCCCTCCTACCATCACTGACCAGGAGGCGGTTGCCAAAGCTCTACCTTATTTCCCTCCGGGTCGATGACCCAGGCGAACTTCCCGTACTCGGAGTCGTCCATCTTCTCCAGGACGTTGCAGCCCTCTTCGCGCAAAACCTGGACGAGGGCGAGGAGGTCTTCCACCCGGTAATTGACCATGAACGTCGCCGCGCTGGGCGCGAACTGCTCACCTTCGGCCGAGCCGATGGACCAGACCGTCGTCCCGGCGACGGGCTTGCCCTCGTCGTCGGTCCACGTAAACGCCGTGCCACCCCACGACTGGACGTCGATGCCGAGGTGGCGTTTGTACCAAGCTTGCAGCGCCGGAGCATCTTTGGCCTTGAAGAAGATACCACCAATGCCAGTGACTCGTTTCATAGAGCCCTAGCTATATCTTGGGAGACGTCTTCGTGTCGAGGGGCCTTGCTCCGAATTCGCTGTGCTTCTGCGTTTCATAGTTAGCGCACGCAGCGGACCCCCACCGGCTCGCCCGCATCCGAATCCCTTTTCATGTCTTGGGCGCTGATGCCGGGCTCGACGCCATACGACGTCCAAGCTCCCCCGCGCACGAGGTAGAGGCCATCACACACCGGCGACGTTGTGCATGCCTTTCGATACCGTCCACTCCTGAACATTCCGGTTAGGCGTCCGGTCCATATTACCGGTCCGTCCTGCGTGGTTTGACTGCGTAGTTC
>CAYLJT010001126.1:0-1940 GCA_964383995.1 uncultured Polyangiaceae bacterium | reverse complement strand
AGCGGGGACAGCCGGAGCGACAGGCGCAGGGCGCGCATCGCGTCCTCTTCGCTCGTGTAGTCGAAGTTCGCCTGCACGGTGGCGGTGCGGCGCATCATGTCGAGGCCGTGCTCGCCGCGCGTGGGCAGGTAGCGCTGCATCACGCCGTAGCGCGCCTTGGGGACCCAATCGAGATCGGCCTGCCGCGCGAAGGGATGAAAACCGACGCCCAGCCAGGCGATGTCGAGCTCCCGCGAAATGTCGCGCAATTCAGCCAAATGACCGCTCATTTCGAAGCAGGTCTGGTGAATGTTCTCGAGCGGCGCGCCGGAGAGCTCGAGCTGACCGCCGGGCTCCAACGTGATGGAAGCGCCTGCGCGGAGCAACGCGATCAGCGGACCGTCGGGCGTCTCGCGATCGGGGTACCAGCCGTGGCGATCCACGAGCGCCTCGAGCACGCTGAGAACGCTGCGCTCTCCGCGATAGGGCAAGGGCGCCCCCGTCTTGGCATCGACCCCGAATTTTTCGGCCTCTGCACCGATCAGCCGCCCGCTCAACGGCTTGATGGCTTCGTAAAAAATACCGACGAGGTCATCGACGGATCGGATGGGTTGAGCCTTCGGGCCCGGTTCCGACGGAGCTTGCGCCATGGCGGGTGGTGTTTAGCGCGTTCCATTGCCGGGCGACGGAAAAACGCTCGGCCACAAAAATCCGAAATTTTACGGGCTGGACGCGCCTCGCAGCGCGCGCGCGAGGGCCTCCGTGGCACGAGCCGTGCTGCCCGCTCCGCCCCCGACGATCCGCGCCCCGGCGTCGAGCAGCTTCGACACGGCGGCCACGTCGTGGCTGTCCGGGTCAACCGTTGCACCAGCAAGGAAAGCGCCGAGGGGCAGTCGGCAGCCCCCGCGCGTAACCTCGGTCAGCGCCTGAACGAGCGACGCGACGTCGGCGGCCTCGAAAATGACCGCCCGGGCCCCCTCGTGCGCCGCAATTTCGGCCCAAGCCGCAACCTGGGTCGGGCTCTCGACGGGCACGACGGCCCACGTCGAACGCCCCGTTGCCGCCCCGGACGCGACGGCCGCCGACCACACCCATGCCCGCCGCACGGGGTCTTCCACCGGCGCGCCGGTCCGCGCGAGGATCACCTGGCATCCGGCCGTGGAGAGCCGCGCGGCATGGAGCGTGAGCTCCTCGGCCACCCGCTCGTCCTCGTCGGCGGGCGGCACCGTGCTGCCGAGCACCCCCGCGACCAACCTGGGACGGCTCGACTCACCGACCACGTCGAACGCGAGATCGACCGCCCGCGATGTGAGGGCCGCGGCGCGGAAGCCCATGCCGATGCAGAGCAGCGCGCGCGTCGTGGTGTCCGCCGTGGCCGAGACGAGCACGTCGGCGCCACCGTCGGCCTCCGCGCGGTACATCGCCTCGATCGCAGCCTCGTTGGAGCGCAGCAGGGCCCCGATATCAGGACCGCCATCCAGGCGCAGGCCGCGCGCACGAAGCGACGCCAGGGGATCCGCGGCGACGAGGAGGGGCGTGCCCTCACGAAGCCGTGGCAGGAGGCGGTCGAGGGAGCTCACGGTCAAGAACCCGCCTACCACATCACGGAAACGGCCATCTCGGGAAGGGGCGCCCCCCACTCCCTGGTTTCGGGCGCTTTTCGGGGGCGCCAAGGGCCGGTACGGTGAGGTCCGCCCTGCTTCGCTGGTCAAAGGCGGGGCCCACGGAATCGTTTGAGCTCCAATTAGTTCGCGCACGATGGCAGGAAATAGCTTCGGTCAGGCCTTTCGCGTCACCACGGCGGGGGAATCCCACGGCCCCGCCAACGTGGTGATCGTCGACGGCTGTCCCCCGGGCGTGCCCCTCGACGAAGCCGATTTGCGCGTCGACTTGGGTCGGCGAAAGCCGGGTCAGAGCGCCATCGTGACGCAACGCGACGAGGCCGACGAGCCGGAGATCCT
>CAYLJT010001125.1:0-1940 GCA_964383995.1 uncultured Polyangiaceae bacterium | reverse complement strand
GCAGAGGGACGCGGATGCGTTGGGGCTGAGCGGTGGCTTTCGGAGCCGACTCGGAAGCCGGCGTAGGCGGAGCGCTGTCGCAACCGCCGAGCAGGGCAGACGTGAAAAACAGGGCGAAGGACGCCCCGCGCTTCAGCGGTCGATCTCCGGGGCGACGACGTCGAGGCTGGCAATCAGCGCCACGAGGTCGGCCAAAAATAGGCCCGGGCTCTTCATTTCGATGATGCCCATGGCGGTGAAGCTGCCCGTGCGGAAGCGGGCCCGGTAGGGCTCTTCGGCGCCCTTGCCGACCACATAACAACCCATGTCGCCACGGGCGCTCTCGATGCGCGCGTAGGCTTCGCCCTCCGGACGAATCTTCTTCGGGAGCTTGCCGACGATGTCGTCTTCCGGGTGCTCGTCGATCTTGTCGAGCGCTTGGCGCAGGATCTTGGAGCTCTCGCGGCATTCTTTGACGCGCATGTCGAAGCGGTCCCACGAGTCGCCCACGGTGCCCATGGCACCCTTGCCGAGCGGCACGTCGAACTCGAGCTCGGGGTAGACCGAATAGCCGTCGGCCTTGCGAAGGTCCCAGTTGACGCCGGAGGCGCGCAGGTTGGGCCCGACGAGGCCCCAGTCGACCGCCTCTTCCTTGGTGATGATGGCGACGTTGGCGAGGCGCTTGATGAAGATGTCGTTGAGCGTGATCAGCCGATCGAACTCGACCATGGCCGGGTCGAAGATGTCGAGGAACTTCAGCACCTTGTCGCGCCAGCCGAGGGGCATGTCGAAGGACACGCCGCCGATGCGATGGTAGTTGTAGGTCAGGCGCGCGCCGCACAGCTCTTCGATCAGGTCGTTGACGCGCTCACGCTCGCGCAGGGCCCAGGGGAAAGGCGTCACCGCGCCGATATCCATGGCCATGGCGCCGAGGGCGATCATGTGGCTGGCGATGCGGTTGAGCTCGCACGAAATGACGCGCAGGTATTGAGCGCGCTTCGGCACCTCGATGTCCATGAGCTTTTCGCAGGCGCTCGCCCAACACTCGTTGGCAAACATGGCCGCCACGTAGTCGACGCGGTCGGTGTACGGCATGTAGCCCTGGTAGGTGCAGCGTTCGCCGATCTTCTCGATCGAGCGGTGCAGGTAGCCCACGTCCGGCACGGCCTTGCGCACGATTTCGCCGTCGGACTGGATGATGAAACGGAGCACGCCGTGGGTCGACGGGTGGTGAGGACCCATGTTCAGGGTCATCTCCTCATCCATCTCGTTGGCGAAGACGATTTCGCTCATGGCTACCTACTTCGCTGCCTCAGCCGCCGCGGGCTTCTTCACTTCGAGCTTGTACAGGTCGACCGGGTTCGGCCGGACCGTGGGGATACCGTGGTAGTCCTCTTTTTCTTCGAAATCTTTGCGCAGCGGGTGCCCCTCCCAGTCGTCCGGCAACAAGAGGCGTCGAAGGTCGGGGTGGCCTTCGAACAGCACGCCCAGGAGGTCGTAGCACTCGCGTTCTTGCCAGTTGGCCGTGGAGTACACATGCACCAACGTGGGCATGACAGGGTCTGTCCGATCGAGGAAGCACTTGAGGACGACGCGGTGCCGAAGCGAGTAGGAGTACACGTGGTAGACCACGTGAATCTGCGACAAATCCGGGTAATCGATGCCCGTGATGCACTCGAGGTAGTCGAACGAGAGCTTGTCGTTCGTCTTGAGGTGCTCGGCCACGCGCTCGATTTCGTACGGTGAGACCTGGAACCAGGGGTCCTTGTCTTTCTTGTCCGCGTGGAAGTCGAACACGACGTCTTCGCCGAGCTCGGTCTGAAGGTGCTTGAAAATCTGCTCCGGCGTCATGACTCGTTCTTCACGCCCCCAAGACGCCGTAGCGGCGTTGGAGATACTTTTCGTTCTTGATCTTCTCTTGAATCTTCAACAGGCCTTCGAGCAAGGCCTCGGGCCGGGGC
>CAYLJT010001124.1:0-1942 GCA_964383995.1 uncultured Polyangiaceae bacterium | reverse complement strand
TGAATCGCTGAAAATGGGGGCGCTTCGCATCGGAGGCCCGATCGTACCGACTCCATGCGCGACGCGCGAAGTTCACGGCGCACAAAACGAAAACGGCGCCACCTCAACGAGGGGCGCCGTAAAAATCCGCCTAAGAATCAGAGATCGCCCTTGGCGAGCTTGTCCTTCATCTTCTGGATCAGGGCGGGGAAGCCGTCCTTCTTGACCACCTTGGTGAACTGCGAGCGGTAGCTCGAGACCAAGCTGACCTCTTCGGTGATGATGTCGCCCACCAGCCAGCGACCGTCGCGCTGCACCATCTTGAACGCGATTTCGATGGGCTCTTCGCGGGCGTCCACCCGAGAGACCGCCTTCGTCTTCACGGTGACCGAGTCGCCCACGGGCTCTTCCGCCAGATAGTCGATGCGGAAGTCGACGGTCTTTCGCAGGTTCTTTTCGTAGGCGTTCTGAACGAGCTGCTTCAGGAGGTCGCTGAACTCGGCTTGCTCGGCGGGGGTACGGGCCGCCCATTCGGTGCCGAGGGACGCCTGCGCGAGGGCCGAGTAGTCGAGCATTTCGTCAAAAATGGCGCCGATCTTCTTTTGGCTCGGCGAGGACTGCTTGAGCAGATCAAAGAGCGCCGTTTGCTTGTTTTTGACGACGTCCATCGCGGGGCCGGCGTTGGCCGTGCCGGAGAGCGCGAGCACAAAACCGATGATCGAGAGGACTTGAACGACGAGGCGCTTCACGATGGGTCTCCTTGGTCCTGGAAAGGGTCTCTTTCCATCGGCAAACATGGGCCTTCAAGCGACAATTGCAACTTCTCCGGCGGAGCGGGCTCAACGGGCCCTTGGGGGGCGTTACCGTTGATCTTCGTGGAGGGTTAGAAGCAAGAGCTGCACCGTGGTTAAGACGCGGGGGTTGTTGCGGTATTCATTGCCGACTGTCCGCGCCAACCTCGGCCGCCTCCGGGGGAGCCGCCTCGACCTCCGCCGGGCCTTGAACCGCCGGGACGATGACGCGAAAGGTTGTACCTCCCCCGGGCTCACTGTCCACTTCCACCGCGAACCCGTGGTCGTCGGCGATGCGCTTGACGACGGCTAGGCCGATGCCCACGCCATGGGAGCGCGTGGTGAAAAACGCGTCGAACAGCCGTTCGCGCGAGCTTCTGGGGATGCCGGGCCCGTTGTCGATGATCTCGAGCGCGTATTGGGAGCCTGAGGAAATGGGGCGAACTTGCACCAAGACGTCGTCGTTCGCCGAGCTGGCTTGCACCGCGTTGCGCACCAAATTCCACACGATTTGCCGCATTTGATGCTGATCGGCGAAGACCATCGCGCGCGCGGGGGCGACGCAGCGGACGGTGACGTCGCTGCCACGGCCCGAGCGTGCGGCGAGCGTCACCCCGTCTCGCGCGATTTGGGACAAATCGAGGTCGGCCTTTTCGGGTTGCCGGGGCCGCGAGAGATCCAGGAGATCGCCGATGAGGTCGTTCACGCGCGCCGTCTCGCGCTCGATGATCTCGCAGAGACGCTGATCTTCGGCCGAGAGGCTGCCCCCCGTGCGCAAAAGCTCGATGGAGCCGCGGATCGACCCCAGCGGATTGCGTATTTCGTGGGCCAGACCCGCGGCGAGCGCGCCGAGCGCGGCCAAACGCTCGGCTTCTTCGGCGCGTTTGGTGACGACTGCCAGGCGACCGCCCGTCGTGCGCAAACGTTCCGCGAGGTAGCTCGCGAGGGAGGTGACGACCGCGACCGCGAGGAGGTTGACGAAGATCGGGAAGGCGGCGTCGGACCACGCGACTTTGTAGATGACGCTCAGATCGCCCGGGGGCTCGATGAGCTTTTCGGCGAGGGCCGCCGTAAGGCCGAGAAAGCACGCGACACCGAAGGCGGCCGCGGCGGCCGCGCCACGCACGCCGAGCAAGATGGCCCCCGAGAGGCATGTGAGCCCGTACAGCGAC
>CAYLJT010001123.1:0-1950 GCA_964383995.1 uncultured Polyangiaceae bacterium | reverse complement strand
GGCGCTCGCAAGCGCTTCCAGTACTCCAAGCGCTAAGCCGCTTCATCGGCCGCATTCGCAGGCGCTTGAGCCCTCGGGCTCGAGCGCCTGTTTTCGTTGGAGCTCCAAATATTCTTTCCGCGGCGCCGTGGGGCTCCAAGCGGCCACACCGCGGAGGCGACACGCGCGGGGCGCGGGTGGAGCAGCGTGCGCAAGCCCGCGGGGGGCACGTGGGCTATTCGGGCGGAGCCTTGGCGTTCGTCGCGACGCCCGAGCGCAGGTCGGGCCCCAAGAGATCCTCGCCTTCGTCGGCGCTGGGCGAAGAAGGCGATGGAACGGCCGCGCGCGGCGCCTCGGCGGCCCCTTCTCCCTCTTCGCCGTCGGCGCTCGGGTCCTCGGGAGCTGTCGCGGCGGAGCCCGCTGGCGGCGCTCCTGAGGCCGAAGGAAGGGCGGAGCTAGCGGGCTCGGGCGGCGGGGGCTCGGCGGGGGGCTCGGGCAACGGAATCGCGTCGAGGCGCGCGTCGAGCTCGGCCTTGCGGGCAAGGAAAGCCGCGCGATCCACCGCGGGCATCACGCGCTCGGCGTCGAATTGCAGCGTCTCGGCGTTGAAGAACTTGCCATCGCGCTGCGCGCTCAAGTGCAGATGGGGTCCCGTCGAACGACCGGTGGAGCCCACGTAGCCCACGAGCTGGTTGGTCCCCACGCGGTCGCCGACCTTGATCCCGGGGGCGAATTTCGAGAGGTGCGCGTAGCCCGTGGTCACGCCGTTGGGGTGCGTGATCCGTACCAGGTTGCCTGCGGGGCCCGAGGGGCCGACCCAGCTCACGGTCCCTCGGTAGGCGGCGTGCACGGGCGTGCCCGTCGTTGCGCCGAAGTCGGTGCCTTCGTGGGGCATGATTTTCTTCAACACCGGGTGCATGCGCTTGGGGTTGAAGGGCGACGTTACGGGGGCTCCCTGAATGGGAGAACGCCAGCCGCCTTTGAAGGGCTGGCGGCCCCGATCATCGAAGTAGCCGTGCGCCTCTTCGCCATCGAACTGGTAGATGCGCACCACTTTTTCGGCGGGATCGACGGGCTTGTACTCGAGCGCGATGATCTTTTTGTAGCCGGCGAATAGGCCTAGAGCCGTCTCTTCGATGGCGATCACGCGGAGGGTCGAGCCCTCTTCGAACGACTCGCTCGACAGGCGCCCTTCGAGGGCCGTGTCCATGATGTCGAGCACGCCGTCCTCCAACCCCGCGTCTTGATAGGACTTCGCGACGTTTTTGCCGACGTAGAAGGCGGTGACGATCTCCTCTTCACCGAGCTTCATGTCGAGGCGGCTGCCCTCCAACAAGCCCGCGTCGTTTTCCTTTGCTTGATAAACTTCTGTCCGAGACACCTCGTACTCGAAGGCGCGCACGCGCTTGCTCGCCCGATCGAGGGCCACGACAAAGCGGTCTTTTCGGCCGGTTTTGTCGAACTTCTTGAAGCCGTCGAGGGCCTTCAGGATGCGATAGACCTGCGCCTTCGGGACGTTCTTGTCGGCGAGGGCCTTCACGAAGCTCTGCCGTTCCATGGTGCCCGACGCGATCGTGACCGGAGGATCCTTGGCCAGCTCGGACAGGCGCCAGGGGCCCGGAATCGCCACGCGTTCGCGCTTCTTGGGCGGGGGCGGAGGGGCTTCTGGCGCGCCCGAGGCGCTGGGCGTGACCGAAGCCGAGGCGATGACCGCGCGGTCGTCGGCAGGGGGCGCAACGTGAATGAGGAGCGCGACCACCGAGGCCACCGTGGCGAGCCCAAAGAGGCCGCCAAACACGGCGATCATGCGCGGGGAGAGGCGCGTCGGCGGGGGGCGCATGGGGGGGCCCGCGAGCAGTGGCTCGGCGCGTTCGACGGGCGGCGGGGGCGGCGTCAACGGGGCCCTCGGGGCCGACGGCGCGCGTCGACCGCTGTGCGTGATCGCGTCGCGTGCGAGCTGCGGCGCGGGCC
>CAYLJT010001122.1:0-1951 GCA_964383995.1 uncultured Polyangiaceae bacterium | reverse complement strand
GTTGCAGCGCTCCAGACGGCCTGGCACGGCGCCCGCGTTTTCGAGCGCATCGAGGGCGCTCCGCAGCGGAATCGAGAGCCCGAGCGCGCAGCCAAGGGCCACCATGATGTTCTCGACGTTGAACGCGCCCACGAGCCTGGATCGCAATGTCTCTTCGGCTCCGTCCATGGTCAGACGCGCCGTAATTCCAGCCCCTCCGAGCGCCACGTCGTGGGCAGACAGCTCCGCATCGTCGCCCAGCGCGGACACGCGGATCACCTCGGTAGGTATTTCTTTCGCGAGCGCCTTTCCGAACGCGCTATCAACACAAATCACCGAGAAATTCGGCCGAAAATCGAAGAACAGCCGCCGCTTTGCTTCGCCGTAAGCGGCCATGGTTTTGTGAAAGTCCAGGTGGTCTTGGGTCAGGTTCGTGAAGCCGGCGACGGCGAAGGGAAGACCTTCCACCCTGCCTAGCGCCAGCGCGTGGCTCGAGACCTCCATCACGAAATGGGTAGCTCCACGGCGCGACACTTCGCGGAGAGCCCGCGCGAGGTCGTCCCCCTCCGGAGTCGTGTGCGTGGCGCCGATCTGGAGGTCGCCGAAGAAGCATCCAAGGGTGCCTAGGAGCGCGGGACGGTGCCCCGTGCCCTCCAAAATGGCTCGGAGCAGGTGCGTCGTGGTGGTCTTGCCGTTGGTCCCCGTGATGCCGACCACGGCGAGCGCGCGCTCCGGGTGACCGTACACCGCGAGCGCCAAGCCGCCGAGCGCACGACGCGCATCGGGCACGAGCAAGGTGGGCAGGTCGGCGCTGGCGAACAGCGCGCGATCATCGGTAGCAAGGGCGACGGCGCCTCGCGCGACAGCGTCGGCGACGAACGCCCTGCCGTCGCTCTGCTCGCCCCGACGCACGCAAAACAGGGCACCTTCGGTGATCCGCCGCGAGTCCTGAAAGAGCGACGTGACCCATGTCGTGGGGTCACCCCGGAGCTCGGCCCCGGGGATTTCGTTTTGGAGGCCGCCCAGCGTGATACCGACCTGATTCAAGAGAAGCTCCGGTGAAGGGCCGCTCGGCCCCGCGCGCAGCCTCCATAAGCTGAAGAAATTTGCCAAGTTCTCAGCGAGGAGAGGCGCTTCCTGGGCAAACGTTGCGAGGCAGACCGGTTTGGTGTAGAAATTTTTTCACAGTATGCGGCGCGTGCTCGTGGTCGACGACGAGGAAAACCTCCGTTTGGTGGCGCGTTCCGTCCTTCGTCGGGAGGGATACGAGGTGGAGGTCGCGGCCGGCGGCGAAGAAGCGCTGGCCCTGGTGGAGAGCTTCGGCCCCGACTTCCTGCTGACCGACGTGCGAATGCCGCGCATGGGAGGCCTCGACCTGCTCGCGACGCTCAAAGCCAAGGGCAACGAGGCTCCGGTGATCGTGATGAGCGCCTACGGCAACGTCGACATCGCCCTCGAAGCGATGAAGGCGGGGGCCTACGACTACCTGCAAAAGCCCTTCAAGCCCGAGGAGCTCGTGCTCACACTGCGCAAAGCCGAAGAGCGCGAGACCCTCCGGCGAGAGAACCGCGCCCTGAAGCAGGAGCTCATGCGGGAGGCGACCTTCGAGGAGATCCTCGCGAAGAGCCCGGCCATGCAGGTGGTGTTTCGGACCATCGCAAAAATCTCCGAGTACAAAACGACCGCGCTCATCACGGGGGAGAGCGGTGTCGGCAAGGAGCTCGTCGCACGGGCCATCCACAAGCGCTCATCGCGACGGGCAGGCCCGTTCGTCGCCATCAACTGCGGCGCCATCCCCGAGAACCTCCTGGAGAGCGAGCTCTTCGGCTACAAGCGGGGCGCGTTCACCGGGGCGGCGACGGACAAGATCGGCCGCTTCGAGGCCGCGGACGGCGGGACCATCTTCCTCGACGAGATCGGCGAGATGCCGATGAACCTGCAGGTCAAGCTCCTGCGGGTGCTCCAGGAGCGG
>CAYLJT010001121.1:0-1955 GCA_964383995.1 uncultured Polyangiaceae bacterium | reverse complement strand
AACGAACCACCCGTAGGCTTCGTAGCGCGCCCCCACGTCCTCGGAGAACGCGAGGTCCGTGGCGCCATCGATGGTGATGCGGTTGTCGTCGTAAAAGAACACGAGGTTGTCGAGGCCGAGGTGCCCCGCAAGGCTCGATGCTTCGGCCGACACGCCCTCCATGAGGTCGCCGTCGGAGGCGATACCGAAGACCCGCGCGGAGCTGACCGTCGTCGCCCCATTGACGCGCGCGCCGAGCATCTTGATCGCGGCGGCCATGCCGACGGCGTTGGAAATCCCCTGCCCCAAAGGCCCGGTCGTGGTCTCGACGCCGGGGGTGACGCCCGCTTCGGGGTGCCCCGGCGTGTTCGAGCCCCATTGCCGAAAATCTCGCAAATCGTCGAGAGATACGCCAAATCCCGCGAGGTGCAGCATGGCGTAGAGCAACATCGACGCGTGGCCGCACGACAAAACGAAGCGGTCGCGGTCCGGCCACTGCGGATCGGCGGGGTCGTAACGCAAGTGCCGTGTCCAGACCTCGAAGGTCATCGCCGCCAGCGCCATCGGGGTTCCGGGGTGGCCCGAATTCGCCTTTTCGACGCCGTCCACAGCGAGCATCTGAATGGTGTTCACGGCCCTCTTCACCAGGACGTCGTCGAGCTCCCGCATTCGATTTCTCCTTCCGGTCTTTCCCGTTGAGCGGCTGGCGTAGACGAGGTGGCGGCCGAGCGAAAGCGGCCGCCGAGCCCGCCGCCGCGGGGTGCGCCCCGGTCCTGAAATTCCGCGCGCCGAAAGGACGCCAAGCTCGAACGCCGGGGCCTTAGGAAAACGTTCGCGACCCGTGACAACCGGCCGCGCAGGGCGCGATACTGACGCATGTAGGGTCGACGCGAGGGCGGGATGGTCCAAGAAAAAAGGTCCGACGAAACGCTCTTCGATGAAAATACGCTCACGCGCCTGCGCGCGGTGGGCGGCGCCTCCGACGCGGACGCTTCGAACCCCGCGGAGCATTGGCTGCGTTTTGCGCTCGCCAACGCGCCGATCGTGTTGTTCGGGATCGACGGCTCCGGGCGGTTCACGCTCTCCGAAGGTCAGGCCCTACGGAGCATGGGCTTGGCCCCAGGTGAGGTGGTCGGCGCGGACGCGATGGCCCTCTTCGGGGCCGTGCCGGTGGTGGACCCGTCCGGCGAGCGGATCACCGGGCGCGACTTGATCGAGCGCGCGTTCGCGGGGCAAACGTGCGGCGGTGTCGCAGACATCGGGGGGGCCACGTTCGACGCGAAGCTCGTGCCCATGCGCGACGCCCTGGGGGAGGTGCAGAGCGTCCTCGGGGTCGCCACCGACCTCAGCGAGGTGACCCGCGCCGAACAGGCGCGGCGGGCCACCGAAGATGCGTTCCGCGCGTTCCTGGAGGGGTCGCCCGACCTCGTGCTGATGCACCGCGATGGCGTCGTCGTTTACGCCAATCGCAGGGCAGCCACCGCTCTTGGCTACGCAACCGCGGCGGCCATGCGGGGGCTCAACCTCGATCAAGTGCTGGTGGCCGATGGATCCTCGTCGGCCTTCGCGACGTCGACCCGTGAAATGGCGATGCGTCAGGCCCGCGGCGACCTCGTGCCCGTCGAGATCATCACGGTGGACGTGACGTGGGAGGGCGCCCCCGCCGAGGCGATCGTGGCGCGCGACATCGGTGAGCGGCGTCGAAGCCAAGCGCACCTCCTGCAGACCGATCGACTCGCGGCGCTCGGCAGCCTCGCGGGAGGAATTGCGCACGAAATCACCAATCCCCTGACCTATGTGATGACGAACCTCGAGCTCGTGAGCCAGGCCGTGCTCAGTGCAGCGACCGAGCTCCGCGCGGCAAGCCCGTCGGTCGCTGCGTCGGTCGCCGAACACCTCGCCGCCCTCGCGGGCCCCCTGCGCAGCGCCCTCGATGGCGCGGCGCGGGTGCGCAACATCGCCCGCGACCTGCGCAC
>CAYLJT010001120.1:0-1965 GCA_964383995.1 uncultured Polyangiaceae bacterium | reverse complement strand
GGCGACGTGCTGCGCACGGGAGCTACCCTGTTCAAGGTGGTCCGCGACGACATCGACGGCTACCGCGACTTTCTCATCGACGGCAGTTGCCGCAGCGACACACCGGCCCAAGCGGCCGCGCGCGCGGCCCGCGGGTTTGCCGCGGGCTACCGCATGGAGCGCTTGATCCAAGGCCTTTGCCGGGCGGCACAAGCGTCGATCACGGTGGCGCTGTTGGGGGAAACGGGCACTGGCAAGGAAGTGCTGGCGCGCCTCTCCCATGTGGCCAGTGGCAGGTCGGGAGCATTTGTCGCGGTCAATTGCGGTGCGATCCCCGGCAGCCTGGTGGAGAGCGAGCTGTTCGGGGCCAAGCGAGGCGCCTATTCGGGTCTTACCTCGGACCGTTTGGGCTACGTTCGCCAAGCCGACGGAGGCACGCTGTTTCTCGACGAGATCGGTGACATGGCGCTCGACGCGCAGACGCGCCTGTTGCGCGTGCTGCAAGAAAGGGAGGTGCAACCCCTCGGCGCCAACCGTCCCGAGAAGGTAGACATTCGGGTGGTGTGCGCGACCCACCAAGACTTGAGCCGCATGGTAGACGCGGGGACCTTCCGCAAAGACCTGCTGGGTCGCTTGCTGGAGTGCTCCTTCGAGGTGCCGCCCCTGCGCCAGCGCAAAGAAGACATTCTTCCCATCTGCGTAAACCTCCTGAAAAGGCATGGTCGGCCCCAGCTAACCCTCTCGCCGGCTTTTGCAGATGCGCTGTTTGCCTACGATTTTCCGCACAACGTGCGAGAGCTGGAATCCATCATCAAACACGCCGTGGCGTTTGCCCCCACCGACGCCAAAGAGCTTAAGGTGGAGCAGCTCGGCAAGGCCTACCGCGGCGGCTGGAAGCAGGCCCTGCCACGGGACGACGCGGCGTCGACGCCACCGGGAGAAGAGCCGCGTCAGGCGCCGATGTCGCCGCACGACGCGCGCGATGAGGGGGCGAAGGGTAAGTCGCTGGAGGTGCCCGAGGAGGTCATCCGGTGGATGCTGCGGCGTTACCTGGGAGACATCAAGGCCACGGCGACGGCCATGAAGGTGAGCCGGGCGCTTCTGTATCGCTTGCTGGTCAAGTATGGTATCGAGGCAGGCGCGTTTCGCGAGTGAATTGAAGCACGTGCAAGTGCACCGCTGCCCCCCAAACCAGCGGTGGGCTCAGACGCGTCGGGGGGCCTGAGCCATCATCCCTTCCCTCCCGCGAGCGGATTCCGCGTCCGGAGCCCCGAGAAACGCCCAAAGTCCCTGTCGGCGGTCCAAAGCTCGTGCACGCGGTGGGCTCGGCACAGTGCATAGATGCTTGCATCGTGAACGCGCGGCCCCGACACGGCACCGCCCTCGAGCACGCTGCGTAGCACGGCCCAATAGCCGGCGGGCTCACCCAGAAGCACGAGCTTCGGCGACTCCATCCACGCGGCGACCTGATCGATGGCCTGCGTTAGCGGCGTTGCTGGCAAGTAGACCTTCGGATGCGTCACGATAGCCAGAAACTCGTGAATGCAAGGCCAGGGAATGGCCCACGTCTCGGACCCCTCCGCCAGCTCGCGAACGCGCGCGAGCGCCGCCGTGTGAAACGGGGAGTCCGCGCGGTGTGCGTAGACCAAGATGTTCGCGTCGACTGCGATCACCCGCCGCGCCCCTCGTACGCTGCCGCGCGGATTGCATTCCAGTCGGCCTCGGCCACATCGGGATGAAGACCCTTGCCCCGAAAGCTCGCTTTTCGCAGCTTGAACGGCTTCCCCGGCGAAGCGCGGCGCGCCAGGGCGAGCCTCAAACCCTCCTCGACGAGCGAGCGGATGGTCGTTCCTTCCTGTGCAGCCACCTTCTTGGCGTCCTCCAAGAGAGGCTCCGCGATCTCGATCGTCGTCTTCATATGGGCACCCATATCATTCGGACAACAGGGGTGCACGGGATATTCCATCGTGATTTTTACGACAAGCA
>CAYLJT010001119.1:0-1978 GCA_964383995.1 uncultured Polyangiaceae bacterium | reverse complement strand
GCATTTGCCGGGCGTAGTTCCACTCGTACACGGCCGCCGCCACGTCCAGGCCCTCGTAACATTGGAGGCGGATCAACCTGCGACCCAAGGTGGACGAAAGGACCTTGGCGACCTCGGTCTTCCCTACCCCCGCGTCCCCTTCCAAGAGCAACGGTCGACCCAACCGCAAGGCCAGGAACAGGGCCGTCGCGAGGCTGCGATCGGCGACGTAACGGCCTGTTTCGAGCAGACGGAGGGTCTCGTCGACGGACGGGGGCGCGGGGATCATGGGTGCTGCACGGATGGGAAGATGGACAGGATGGACGGCGCTACGCGAGGGCCTTGGCGACCGCGCGTTTGGCCATCACGGTCACCAGGTGCGCGCGGTACTCGGCGCTGTTTTGCGCGTCGCTCAAGAGGTCATCGGCGGGCACCGTGATGCCCTCGATGGCCGCCGGCGCGAAGTTTTGCGCGAGCGCTTTTTCCATGGCCTCCACGCGAAACACCTTCGACGCGGCGCCAGTCACCGCCACCCGCACGCCCGCGGTGCTCTTCGCCACCATCACGCCGCACAGCGCGTATTTCGAGGCGTGGCTCGCGAATTTGGCGTAGGCCGCGCGCTCCACAACGGGAAAATGCACGGCCGTCACCAGCTCGTCGGCGGCCAGCGCGGTCTCGAACAGCCCCGTGAAGAAGTCGTCGGCGCTGATGCTGCGCCGATCGGTCTTGACGGTGGCCGCAAGGGCCACGAGGGCAGCCGGGTAATCCGCCGACGGATCGGCGTGCGCGATGGAGCCGCCGATGGTGCCGCGATTTCGCACTTGGGCATCGCCGATGTGCTCGGCGAGCGCCGCGAGGCCGGGGATGAGGCGACGCACGTCGGCGGACGCCGCCACCTCCGCGTGGGTCGTTGCAGCTCCAACGATCACCGTGCCGCCGTCGACGCAGATGCCTCGGAGCTCGTTGATGCGGGCCACCGAGACCAGATCGCTGGGCTCGGCCATTTCGAGCTTGAGCACCGGGAGCAGGCTCTGCCCACCCGCGAGGTATTTGCCCGCCGAAGCGCTGCGCATGGCGTCCACCGCCTCGGTGACGCTCGACGCGCGTTGAAAGCTAAATTCTTTCACTTTGCCTTCTCCTTCTTTGCGTCGTTGATCGCGCGCCAAACCTTTTCGGGTGTCATGGGCATTTGGATGTCGGTCACGCCGAGGGGCCGCAGGGCATCGAGCACGGCGTTGACCACCGCGGGGGGCACGCCGATGGCGCCGACCTCGCCCACGCCCTTGGCGCCGATCGGGTTGTGGGTGCACGCCGTGACGTGATTTCCCACCTTGAAGAAGGGGAAATCGGCGGCGCGCGGCATGCCGTAGGTCATGTACGAGCCGGTGATGAGCTGGCCCGTCTCGTCGTAGATGGCCTCTTCGAACAGCGCTTGTCCGAGACCTTGCGCGAGCCCACCGTGCATCTGACCGTCGACGATCAACGGGTTGATGATCACGCCGACATCGTCGGCGGCGACCACCTCGGCCAGGTCGATCACGCCGGTCTCCGGATCGATCTCCACCTCGACGACGTGGGTGCCCGCCGGGAAGGTAAAGTTCTTCGGGTCGTAGAACGCCGACTCTTCGAGCCCCGGCTCCACCGTTTCGATGGGGTAGTTGTGGGGCACGTAGGCCGCGAAGGCGACCTCACCGAAGGCCTTCGATTTGTCGGTGCCGGCGACCGTGAACTTGCCGTCCTTGAACTCGATGTCGCTTTCGCTCGCTTCGAGCAAATGGGCCGCGATCTTCTTGCCTTTGGCCACGATTTTGTCGACCGCCTTGACGATCGCCGAGCCGCCCACGGACAGCGAGCGTGAGCCGTAGGTGCCCATGCCGAAGGGGATGCGATCGGTGTCGCCGTGGACCACATCGACCTTGTCGAAGGGGATGCCGAGCTGCTCCGCGACGAGCTGCGCGAAGGTGGTCTCGTGGCCTTGCCCGTGGCTGTGCGTGCCCGT
>CAYLJT010001118.1:0-1978 GCA_964383995.1 uncultured Polyangiaceae bacterium | reverse complement strand
CTCCTCGATGCGCTCGCCGTCCGCCAGCGCGACCGCGCGTTCCATTGCGTTTCCAAGCTCGCGCACGTTGCCCGGCCAGGTGTAACGCACGAGCTTGTCGCAGGCGCCGGGCGCGAGGCCCTTGGCCTTTTGTCCGAGACGCGCCGCCGCCGTCGTCAGCATGTTGCGCGCGAGGGGCACGATGTCCTCGGGCCTCTCGCGGAGCGGCGCGATCAAGAGCTCCACGACGCGCAGGCGGTAGAACAGATCTTCACGGAAGGTACCGGCCTCCACCATGGTCTCTAGGTCGTCGTTCGTCGCCGCGAGGATGCGCACGTTGATGCGCCGGTCCCGCGTCTCGCCGAGCCTTCGCACCTCGCGCTCTTGCAGCGCGCGGAGCAATTTCACCTGCATCGGCAAAGGGAGCTGACCCACCTCGTCGAGCAACAAGGTGCCGCCGTTGGCCGCCTCGAAGAGCCCCAAGCGATCGCTCGTGGCTCCGGTGAAGGCGCCACGCGCGTGGCCGAACAGCTCGCTTTCCAGCAGCGTCTCGGGCACCGCGCCGCAGTTGATGGCCACGAAGGGGCGCCCGGTTCGATCGGACTCTTCGTGGATCAGCCGCGCAATGCGCTCTTTTCCGACGCCGCTCTCGCCCGTCACCAGCACGGTCACATCGGAGCGCGCCACGCGCCTGGCGAGCGCCACCACGCGCCTCATGCTCTCGCTCCGTGCCACGATGCCGAGGGCGTTCTCGGGCTCGCGCGGCTCGTTGCTCGCCTGCTGCGCCACCTTCAACCTTCGTTCGGCGCGCCGCAGCGCATCGCGCACGCGTCGCAGGGCCTCGTCGAGACACTCGCTCTCGTAGAACGGCAGGATCTCGTTCGCCCGCTCGCCCCACTCGTCCACGGCGCGCCCCACCATGTGACACACCGGATCGCCCTTGCCCCTGCACTTCGTCTCCACGCAGTACACCGGCCGACCGTTGGCGAAGGAAAGGTAGCCGCTCGCGAAGCCGGTCAGCGTCCAGCACACCGGCTCGCTGCTGAGCCCGACGTGCATGAGGTGTTGCTCGGCCTCGTACGAGTCGTGCCAGACCGCCTCCGCGAAGGGCGCAGGGGTCTCCGAACGGGGGTTGAGCGGCACGGGCTCGAAGGTCACGAGCCCCTGCAACCGATGGAGGCGTCCGCCCGCCTTGCGCCACTCATCCACGCTCGTCCAGGGCAGCGCGTCGCGCATCATCTCCGCGGTACGCGCCCCGTGCGCGTAGCCAAAGCGCGTCAGCGCGCCGCGCGCGGCCGTGGGGCCGAGCAGATCGATGAGCTCTCGGCGCAACAAACCGAGGGCAGCTGCGTCGAGCAGCACCGCGCGTTCCCCCGCGAAGAGCAGGATGCCGCCCCGCGACGGCGCTTCGAACAGGTCTCTCAGGTCGAGGTCCGCGGCGCGCATCGCCGAAGGCTATCAATATGATAGTGCGGGTATCAAATTGAACTGCACGTCGCGCTAACATTCCGGGAATTTGCGTCTCCTGAGCGACGCCAACTTGTGGAAAGGTGCGGGGCACGGCCGGTGCTCCAGACAGCACGAGGTTTCGACATGACAGGACGTCTTCTCCAGCCATCCGAACGACGCGCTCGCAGAGCTTTCACCGCGATGCTCGCGGCGTCGGTGCCCGCAGCCCTCGTAGGCTGTCGGCGCGAAGGAGAGGTCGAAGGGCCCTCGCTCGACGCGAGCGGGACCCAGGTCGAAGCGAGGAGAGCAGAGATGATCACCATTCGGCGTTCCGAAGAGCGCGGCGGCGCAAACCACGGCTGGCTCAACACCAAGCACACCTTCTCGTTCAGCTCCTACTACGACCCTGCGTTCATGGGCTTTCGCTCCCTGCGCGTCATCAACGAGGACCGCGTGTCGGGGGGCTCGGGGTTCCCCACGCACCCCCACAAAGACATGGAGATCATCTCGTATGTCCTCGACGGCGCCCTCGGACACAAAGACAGCATGG
>CAYLJT010001117.1:0-1985 GCA_964383995.1 uncultured Polyangiaceae bacterium | reverse complement strand
ATTCACGGGGCCCTCGCTCAGCCGCGCTTGGCCTTGCTCTTCGGCGCTTCCTTTTGGCTCGCGCCACGGGCTTTTCCGCGGGTTTCGGGGGCGCTTTCGCCCTTCGGCTCGGCCCCTTTGTCCTTGCTTCGCTCGTCGCGCTCAGCGGGCTTCACGGCCCGGCTCGAAACGGACAAGCGCAACAGCGCGCCCGCGCGCAAGTCATCGCCCACGGCGAGCCCGTTGTCACTCGCGATGTCGTCGACATCCACCGCGAACTGCCGCGCGACACCCAGCATCGTGTCGCCAGGCCCAACGCGATAATATAGCGTTTCCCGGCCTTTCTTCGCGGATCGTCCGCGGCTCGCCGCGCCGTCACTGCTGTCATCGGCGTCATCACCGAGCACGTCGCGCAGGGTCGTGCGTTGCCGCTTCGGCTTGGGCAACATCGCGAGCAGACTGTCCTCGGTGCTCGTCGCGCGGCGCGGCGAGAACGCACGTCCGCCCAGCAAATCCGTGGGATCGACGGCCGAGAGCACGTCGTCATCGTCACCCATGCCGCCTTCGACCAACGAAGGCAGCATCGCCTGCGCGCGGGCCAAGGACTCGGCGGGGATCACCAGCAGGTAGTCGCCGTGACCGCGTGGCACACGGTCTCCGAGCACATCGGCGTTCATGCTCCGCACCTTCGCGGTGGAGATGCCCGCGGCCTTCGCCACGCTGGCCAGAGGAACGCCGCTCGGCACCGCAATTTCAGCCACATCGAGAGGCTTCGCGAGCTCCACGTCGCCGAAGCCGAAGTGGTCGAGGTTGTTCGCGACAATCGCGGCGGCCGCGATCTTCGGCACATACGAAGCTGTCTCGGACGGGATCGCCTCCTGTCGCGCGAGCTCGGTGAAGTCCGTGGTGCCGTAGCGATCGATGGCGTCGAGCAACTGCTCGTAGCCCATGTTGTAGGCCGCGAGGGCCAGCTCCCACGCGCCAAAGCGCATGTACAAGTCGCGCAAATGATGAGCCGCCGCCTGCGTCGCCAGACGCGGATTGCGCCGCTGATCCAAGGTGGCCGTCTTCTTCAGCCCGTACACCGCGCCCGTCGCCGGCATGAACTGCCACAAGCCCATGGCGCCCGCGGGAGACTTCGCCTTCGCGTCGAAGCCGCTCTCGATCATCGCCACCCACATCAAATCCTCAGGCAAACGCCACTGCCGAAGCTCCGCCTGGATCATGTCTTGGTAGGTGCCGCTGCGCTTCAACCAGGTCTCGAACATGCCGCGACCGCGGTCGCTGCGCGTGAAGAACCGCACATACTTCAGCGTGCTCTTGGACACGGGGATGTTCAAATCGGGGAGCTGCAAGCGGCTCAATGCCTCGTTGCCCGCGTCATCGAGGGCCTCGGTGTCGAGGGCCAAGCCGTCACGACGCACGTCTGTCCGAGACAAGCGCGAATACGCGAGCCCCTCGATGGAGCAAGCCGCGCCGTCCTTCTCACCCGAAGCCGCGCGCAAACGCTCGAGCTCCGAAGACTCCTGCCCGCCGAGGGGCGCGCCCAACCAGCGAGCCTCCGTGCGGGGCGGCGCGTTGAACGACGGCGCCACCACCACCTGGGTCTGGGCCCCGGCGACCGCGGCCTGCATCGAGTCGATGGTCGCTTCGGGAGCCGCCATGCCGACGCCGTAACCGAAGGCAATGGCCGAGATCATCGGAGGAATTCGGTGGAGGAGGCTCATGTGCGCCATGGTGGCAGCATGTAGGTGTGCGGGCCAAAAAACGTGTGTCGTATTGCTGGCGTCCCCCCGGAGGACGCTTCCCGTTGGGCGGCAACGCTCTGGTAGTCTGCCGGCATGTCGGTCGCGCTCGTCGCCAGGGTCATCGATACCCAGGCCAACCAAAGCTTCGACGCGACCTACGAGCGTTTCCCGATTCGCATCGGCCGAAACCAGCTCAACGATCTTCACATCGACAGGCCGTACGTCTCGCAGTTTCACGCGGCCATCGACGTGCGAGAC
>CAYLJT010001116.1:0-1993 GCA_964383995.1 uncultured Polyangiaceae bacterium | reverse complement strand
ATCGGGACACCCCACTACATGTCTCCCGAGCAGGCCCGGGGGGAAGGTCTGGGCGCGGCGTCCGACATTTTTGCGCTGGGCAGCGTGCTCTACGAGCTGCTTGCCGGGGTGCGACCCTTCCGGGCCGACAGTCCGTTTGCGGTGCTGGCCAAGATCCTCCTGGAAGATCCGGCGCCGCTCCGCGAGGTGGCGCCGGGCATGCTGCAGAACCTCGCCGACGTGGTGCACCGCGCCCTCGCCAAGGCCCCGGCGGCGCGCTTTCCGTCTGCCCTTGCCTTCGCCGAGGCGCTGGCGGTGGTGCTCCGTGTCTCGGACACGGACGACCTCGCCTACGTGCCTGCCCCTGTCGAAGAGAACGAGAGCGCGACCATGCCGCTCACGGCGCCGTGGCTCTCGCACCACCGCGAGCGGCGGGTGGTGACCGCGGTCTTTGCCAGGGTAGACGCGGGCACGAACGCAGAGGCGATGGCGGAGCTGGAGCAGATTGGAGGCGCCCACGAGGGCGTCTGTCATCGCATCATTTCGCGCCGCTTGATCGTGATCTTCGGGGCCAAGAAGACGGTCGGCGACGAGGCTTTGCGGGCGGCGCGCGCGGCCCTTGCCATGGCCGCGAAGGGCACGGCGGACGTGGCGGTGGTGACCGGGCGGGTGCTGTCGGGCACCGGCGATCTTTCTGGAGATGCCATCGATCGTGGGGCCCTGGAGCTGGAACGACCAACGGCAGGGGTCCGGGTGGACGACGCCACCGCTCGGCTCTTGGCGGGTAGGTTCGTGGTGGACGGTGAACCGGGGAGACGCGTGCTGCTGGCCGCGGAGCGGGTGTTGCGAGGGGCGGAGGCCCCGCCGGTCTTGGGTCGCAAGACGCCCACGGTCGGTCGCGAGTCGGTGCTCGCGTTGATCGAGGGCAGCTACGACGAATGTGTCTCGGACACGGTGGCGCGGGTCGTCTTGCTTACGGGGGCGGCCGGTCTCGGAAAGTCACGCGTGCGCCTGGAGGCCCTCGACCGCATGAAGGGCCGCATTCCGGCGCCCACCGTGCTGTTGGCGCGGGCCGACCCCCTGCGCCGGGGCTCGCCCCTCGGGCTCCTCGGCGACGCCTTGCGGCGCCTCGCGCGCATCGCCGATGGGCAGCCCGCGGAGCTGCGCTTCGAGGCCCTGCGCGCCCGCGTGACGCGCTTTCTACCGGCCCATCAGCACGAGCGTGTGGCGGAGTTTCTGGGGGAGCTTTCGGGGGCACCTCGACCCGGCGAAGGTAGCCCGGCGCTCTTGGCGGCCCGCGCCGACCCCACGCTGATGCACGACGCCAAGCGCGCCGCATGGGAAGATTGGTTGCTCGCCGAGACGCGCGCGTCGCCCGTCGTGCTGGTCCTGGAAGATCTGCACTGGGGAGATAGCCCAAGCGTCAAGTTCGTCGACGCGGCCCTGCGACACCTGGCCGACCGCAGCTTCTTCGTGCTCGCCCTGGCGCGCCCCGACGTGCGCACGGTGTTCGCCGAGCTCTGGCCCAACCGCGGTGTCACCGAGGTGCGCCTGGCACCCCTTCACAAGCGGGCCTGCGAGCAGCTCGTGCGCACCGTGCTCGGCGCCGAGGTCAGCCCCGAGGTGGTGAGCATGATTGTGCAGCGCTCCGAGGGCAACACCTTCTACCTGGAAGAGCTTATTCGGGCCGTGGCCCACGGCTCGGGCAGCGACCTGCCCGAGACCGTGCTCGGCATGGTGCAAGGGCGCATCGACGAGCTGGGCGCGGGCGCCAAACGCGTGTTGCGCGCCGCCAGCGTGTTTGGGCAGACGTTCTGGAAAGGTGGTGTATCTGCCCTGCTCGGGGAAGACCCTCAGACCACGGGAGACAACCTGGACAGCTACCTGCGCGAGCTGCTCAGCCACGAGCTGGTGACCGAGCGACCCGCGAGCCGATTCGAAGGGGAAACCGAGCTGGCCTTTCGCCACGCCCTGGTGCGCGAGGGCGCCCTGGCCATGCTCGCCGACGAAGACC
>CAYLJT010001115.1:0-2000 GCA_964383995.1 uncultured Polyangiaceae bacterium | reverse complement strand
GGGTCGTCGTAGCGATACGACGGCCCCGTTTCTTTTTCCCCTCTCGCCAATTCGTGAACGAGCCTTATTCCCTTCGACATCTACCCCCTGCGTCCCCTCAGCTTCGCAGAAAGAGCCGGCGTCCATCGAAATCTCCAGGGCTTCTTCGCCCATGCCAGGCACGTTGCGGCTGATGCGCACGCGGCCGTCGATGATGACGTAGAGCTTGTCCCCCGGATCGCCGTGCTTGAAGATCAACGTGCCGAGGCCGTGGGTCTCTTGCGTCGTCACGCGCGAAATGAGCTCCAACGCGGGGGGGGTGAGGCCCGCGAAGATCTGGATTTTTCCAAGCTGCGCGATGCGGTCGCTGTCGTCCAAAGCTGGGGCGGGAGCATAGCGGAGCAGTGCGCCCGGCGCGAAGAAAGCGACGGTTTCGACGCCTTCAGCGCGTAAAACGCACAGCGATCGGCGGCGTCGTCGCGGTGGTTGGGTTGCCCTCGCGATCGAGACCGGGGGCGTAGCGCTTGGCCAGGGCGCACACGCGCGCTTGGCGACCGAAGCCGTTTCCGGGATCGCTGACCACACGCACGGACAACGGCGAGCCGTCGGGGCGCACGGTGACCACGATGGTGGCGACCGCCTCGTCGATTTGATTGGCGTCGGCTTCGGGTGGAAATCCGCAGCTATTCCAGGAGCCGCCGATGACCGTAGGCGCGCGCGAACGATCGGGGCCGGTGGGCGCGGGGGGCGGACGCGCCGGGCCGGTGCCCGTGCCCGTGCCGGTGGGTGAACCGCCGACGCGCGCGTTCGGGTTGTAGGTGGGCGATGTGCCCGTGCCCGAAGCGGCGACTTGACCGTAGAACGAGCCGGCCGTGGCCGTGCCGCTCACGAAACCTTCGCCCGTCAAGTCCACCGGATCGTCGTCCGAGGTCAGCACCTTGGCGGCCTGCGCGGCAGCGGGCGCGGGCTCTTCGTAGGGGTCGGGTCCCTTGGGTGACGGCGTCGGCACCTGAATCGCTACGGGCTCCGGATCGGGCTCCGGTGGCGGCTCCGGTTCTTTCGGTTTTTCGGCTTCTTTCTTGGGCTCGTCGAGCTCGACCTCGTAGGTCGCTTCGAAGAAGTCGCGCTGCGACGCGCGCATGGCGTTGACCATCGAGAGCACCTCGCTCGCGACGACCAGCAACCATGCCCAGAAAAACAAGCCCACGTGCCCGACTACACCCATCACGAGCCACGTCACAAACCCGCCTGGGACCCGCACTTCGGCGCGTGACGGCGCGAAGACGGAGGCGTCCATGGCGAGGGTCGGTGGGTGGGCTTGCGGTGTCTCGGGCATCGCGTCTGCCATGGGTCGCTCAGGGGCTGGCTGCGGGGGCCGGGGTCGGAGCCGCCCCGCCGGGCTCCGCTGCGATGGGTGTGACGCCGAACGCGACCTTCGTAATTCCTCCCTGCTTGAGCAGGTCGAGGACACGAATCACGCGGCCATGTTGCACCGTCGAGTCGGCGCGAATCACCGCGCGCACGTCCTGATTTTTGACGAACGCCTGCTTTGCCGCGTCGAGCAAGGCCGTGTCGTCGGCGACCCGCTTGCCGTCCACGAGGGTCTCGCCCGTCGCGGCCAGCTCGACGCCAAATACGAGCTGCACCTGCTCGCCCTTCGCCGCCTTCGGCAGATCGAGGGGGATCGACTGCGAAACGATGATCTTCGCGGTCACCATGAAGATGATGAGCAGCACCAGCGTGATGTCGACGAGGGGCGTGACGTTGATGCCCGCGACCATCCCGTCGTCGCCGTCTTGGCTCTGGCCGGCCATTAGCTGGCTCCTTCCGAGCCGGCTTTCTTGGCCGCTTTCTTCGCGGTCTTGGCGGGCTTTTCTTCTTCCTCTTCGACCTCTTCGTCGTCGCGGTTCTCTGCCTTCAGGTACGAGAGCAGCTCGCTCGACAGGGCCTGCGTGTTGGCGAGGCGCGCCTTCACGATGCGTTGGAACACGTTGTTCGCGGCGACGGCGGGGATGGCGACC
>CAYLJT010001114.1:0-2002 GCA_964383995.1 uncultured Polyangiaceae bacterium | reverse complement strand
ACCCCGCGCGACGGACAAATCGACGCCGCGCAGCGCGCCGACCGCGCCGCCTCCGACGATGTAACTTTTTTCGAGGTGCTCGGCGACGACGGCGGGTTTGGTTTCGGCCATGGGGATCCGCACTCTTAATGGGACCAGAGAGCGCCCGGAAGTCCCCTTGATCGCTTCTCAGAAAAGATAGCGCTCGCCCGTGTCACACAGGATCGTCACCGTCACACCGCCGCGGCTCTTGGCGAGCTCCACGGCCGCCGCGACGTTGGCTCCCGCACTGGTCCCGACGAGCAAACCCTCTTCGCGGGCGAGCCTGCGCGCCATGTTCTCCGCGGCCCCATCGCTGACCGTCACGACCTCGTCGATCAGCGAACGGTCCAGCACCTTCGGCACGAAGCCCGCGCCCAAGCCCTGAATTCCATGCGCTCCCGGCGCTTTCCCCGACAAAACCGCGCTGCCCTTGGGCTCGACGGCCACCACATGGATCCGCGATCCGAAGCGCGCGCGCAGCACCCGCGCGACCCCGGTGAGGGTGCCGCCCGTGCCCACGCCGCACACGAACGTGGTCAAGCGTTCACCGATTTGCTCCGCGATCTCCACCCCCGTCGTGGCCTCGTGGGACCCGGGATTGGCAGGGTTTTCGAACTGCCGGCTGATCCAGGCGCCGGGGGTCTCGGACACGATACGAAGGGCTCGGGCCACCGCGCCGTTCATGCCCTCATCGGCCCGCGTCAACACCACCTCGGCGCCGTAGGCGCGCAGCAAATAGCGGCGCGTGAGGCTCATATCCTCGGGCATCACCACCACGCAGCGATAGCCGCGTACGGCCGCGATCATCGCCAAGCTGATGCCCGTATTGCCGCTCGTGGCCTCCACGATGGTGGCGCCTGGCCCGAGCTCCCCGGCGTCCTCCGCATCCAAAACCATGGCCAAAGCGGCCCTATCTTTGATGCTGCCGCTCGGCCCTCGCAGCTCGACCTTGCCGTAGATGGCACCGCCGTCGCTCGGTTCGAGCCGCGCGAGGCGCACCAGCGGCGTGCCGCCGACGAGCCCCAAGGCATCTTCGACCACGGGCCCCACGCGCCGCGGCAAGGCCCCCGTTCGCCGGGGTATTTCGGCACTTTTTGACGTCTTCTTGGGCCGGCTCACGACGCAGCTTCGGACAGAGGCGCGCCCATCGCGATGGTCGCCAGCACGCCGTAGTGATCGCTCGCCGTCACGCCGTCGCGGGGCTCCGTGAACACCACGCGGCTCGAAAGAGGCTTGCCGCGCCCCTTGGCGTCGGGGCCACGAACGAACACGTAGTCGATGCGCCTCGGGTACTCGCGCACGGGGGCCGCGAAGGGGTTCTTTTCGTCGAAGGTGATCCCCGGCAAGACCCCGGTTTGGCCAAAACAGTCGGCAAAATACGTGGACTTCTTCTCCAGCGACTGCAGCCCGGTAAGAAAGCGGATCTCCGCGGACTCGGCTACGGCGTTGAAGTCCCCCACGACGATCGGCGGTAATCCACCCACGGGGGCCAAACGAAGGACGATGTCGGCCAGCGCGACGACCTGCTCTTCGCGCACCACGCCGTGATGAAAACGCCAGTTGAGATGGGTCGAGAAGAAGGGCAGCTCGCCCCAGGGCGAAGCGATTCGCGCGAGCACGACGCTGCGGTTTTCGTCCGAGCCGCCGTTCGGTAGGCGCGTGGTCTCGGAGGCCAGGATGGGCCAACGTGAGAGCACCGCGTTGCCGAACATCACGCCGCCGCCAAGCTCGTTCGCGGTGCCGAACACCACGTGATAGCCGAGCCCCTCGGCGATGGCGTGGGCCTGGGACGCGGCGCCCATGGCCAGCACCTCTTGCAGGCCGATGACGTCGGGTGACAGCGCCTCGACCCCCTCGCGAATCAACGCCAGACGTTGATCCCAAGGGCCTTGCCGGTTCCAGATGTTGAGGGTCAAAACGTCGAGGGAGCGCTTCACGGCGCGACGGTAGCATCCCCGCCGCGGCGAACGCACGGGTCGCC
>CAYLJT010001113.1:0-2003 GCA_964383995.1 uncultured Polyangiaceae bacterium | reverse complement strand
CGGGCCGGGGACGACCGTGCATGTGACCTTCGGATCGCCGTCGGCGGGCAGCACCGGCGCGGCGTAGGTGCCGTAGAGGCCCCCGAGCTCGTTGGTGTCGCGGGGCATGGGGCAATCGAAGGTGATGTCTTGCGGGGTGTCCTCGACGACGACGTTGGCTAGCGCCTCGTTTTCGGTGCAGGGGATTTGGCCGATCGCGAGGCTCGCCTCGCAAATGCGGACCATTTGCGGGACACCGACCTCTTTGGCCGCGCAAGACAGCTTGACCGACTGACCTGGAATGCACGACCCCGGGTCGGCATCGAGCGTGGAGAGGCCGCAGTTGCGCAGGTGACCGATTTGGCCGCGCGTGCAGGGCTCGGTGACGAAGCTCCCGTTCTCGGGCACGGCGATTTGCGCCTCGGTCAGGTTGTTGGACTGCCAATCTGGGTAGTTCTCGGTGTTGCAGATCGGGCGCTCAACGGGCTCGCCGCTGGCTGTCATGAACTGATCGCCGTTTTCGTCGAGGGCAGGCTCCCAGGACACGAGGCCCGCTTCGTCGCGAATGACCTCACCTTCGCAGAGAAAGCCGTCCGGGTTGAAGTCGAACCGTAGATCGGCGACGCCCGAGGTGGCGGCGATGTCGAGATCGGTGATGTCGATCCACTGGCACTCGAGACCGGCGTAGTACTCGTCGCCCCAACCCGCCTGCACACCCTGGTTGATACAATCGCTGTAGGGCGAAAATAGCGGGCTTACCTCGTTGTTGCTGAGGCGACTGGTGCTCACGAGACAAAAGGCCCGTTTGCCACCCTCCACGACATTGCCACCTTCGATCTCGAAGTCGCCGTAGTGGGTAAAGTGGTAGTGGTCGTGGCAGGGGCTGTACTCGTAGAGGTTGTGCGCGGTGTAGTCGCCCTCTTCGCCACTGACGAAGTAGTCGACGGCGCCAATCTCCAGCGGGGCGCCGCCCACGTTGTGAACGCCCGCGGTGAATTGCAAGAGCCGCCGCCAACCGGAGCGGGCGACGCAGGCCTCGGCGATGGCGCAGCTCGACTCGGGGATGAAGCGATAAACGACCTTGTTCTCGTCGAGAGACTCGGCGAGGGGCGTCAGATCGGGCGTCCCTGGGGATGTAAGCTCCCCTACCCTGTACTCTTCGGCAAGGAAGGAGTCGTAGGGCAGACGCTCGAAGCGGAGCAGGGGCTCGACCCGACCAATGTGGTTGTCGATGGCGTCGACACAAGACTCGTCGGCCTGAGTCAGGGCCGTATGGCAGAAGTAGGTCGACTCGTCCTCGACGCCGCAGGTGTCATCGTAGAAGACATAAGCGCTCTCGGAGTCGACGCTGTTGGGCGGGAACTCGTACTCGTCGGTGCAGGCGTATCCCGTGCGCTGGAAGGTCAGCTCGGGATCGACGGGGAGCACGAAGGCTTCGTCCCAAATGCCGCCAATTTCGGCCAAATTAGGCTCGCTGATGCCCGGCGATGCGCTGTCTGTCACGATCATCGCCTGCATGGTGTAGGGCCGGACGACGAGGTCGTGGCCATTGACGTCTTTGCGCTGGGGAGGCCCATCGAGCGTGATCGTCCAGGTGGACTCGGGCGGAAGAGGGAGCTGAAGGCGATCGGACACGCCGTTTTCGTCTTCGTCGAGGGGGACGAAGTCGTCGTCGAGGTAGTAGTACTCGCGGAAGATCAAGCGGAACTTGAGGAGCGCCATCTGCCGTTTGGCGCGCTCGATCCAAAACTCATCGCTTTCCACGTCGAGGGCATCGGCCGCGCGGGTGCGCGCCGACGACGGAATTTCGTCGAGCAGCACGCCAACTTCCGACCCAACGGTGACACTGACGAGGGCCCCCGGATCCGGCGGCGCTGGCATCAAGACCGACTCTTCACTGCATCCCCCAAGCATGGACGTCAGCACAATGAGCTGACCGATTCGATTGCTAACAGGCATTCTGTGGGTTCGTCCTTCCTCCCCAAGTGCGTCTATTTGGTGCACGGTATCACAGCTTCCGTCCG
>CAYLJT010001112.1:0-2008 GCA_964383995.1 uncultured Polyangiaceae bacterium | reverse complement strand
CCACGACGGGCACGGGCGGAGGAGGCCAGGGCGGCGCGGGCGGTGAAGGCGCGGGCGGAGGTTCGCCCTCGGTGGGCCCCAACTGCGACCCCGCGGAGGGCTCGATTCCACCGCTGGCACTGACCCTCATCGCGAGCGGCCTCAGCCATCCAACCCTCCTGAAGAGCGCCCCCGGCGACGACACGCGGCTCTTCGTGCTGGAGCAGAAGGGCACGATCCGCATCATCAAAGACGGTGTGCTGCAAGAACAGCCGTTCCTGGACATCTCGTCCGAGGTGACCTTCAACAACTCGAACACCGATGAGCGAGGCTTCCTGGGCTTCGCGTTCCACCCCGACTATCAGAACAATGGGCGCATCTTCGTCCACTACTCCAACTCGAAGTCCGGTGGAGACACGCGCATCGCCGAGGTCCACCGCATGGGGACCGACCCCGATCACGCGGATCCGAGCACGCTCACGCCCATCCTGAGCGTCGACCAACCCGAGGTGAACCACAACGGCGGCGCCATCGAGTTCTCACCCAGTGACGGCATGCTGTACATCGGCCTGGGCGACGGCGGCGGCGCCGAGGACATGCATGGAGCCATCGGCAATGGTCAGGAGCTCGGCACTCACCTTGGCAAGATGCTGCGCATCGATGTCAGCTCCCTGCCCTACACGATTCCCGCCGGCAACATGACAGGCGCGAACGTATTGCCCGAGATCTGGTCGTACGGGCTGCGAAATCCCTGGCGTTTCGGCTTCGATCAGTGCACGAACGATCTGTACATCGGGGATGTCGGTCAATACGAATGGGAAGAGGTCGACGTCGAGCCGCCGGGTCAGGGTGGAAGAAATTACGGTTGGCGTCTGATGGAAGGGACCCACTGCTTCAACCCCAGCACCAACTGCGATCCGGGCGGTCTGACCATGCCGATCGCCGAGTACAGCCACACCGTGGGCTGCTCCATTACAGGTGGGTATGTCTACCGGGGCAGCGCGATTCCAGGTCTGCGCGGGACCTACCTGTACGGCGACTATTGCAAAGGTAAGATTTGGGGTCTGACCTGGCAGAACGGGACGGCGTCGGCGCCCTCCGATCTGACCAGTGATCTGCAGTCGAGCGCCCTGGACATCACGTCGTTTGGGCAGGACTTGCGCGGCGAAATCTACGTGTTGCACCAAAAAGGTGACGTCTACCGCATCGACGCCGAATAGCCCGCGGGGGAGGCCGGGGCGCGCGGTCTCCCCTCAGTCGCCGATGGGCAGCACCATCGTGATCAAGGTCAGAAGCCAGAGCAGGTGACCGATGCCGGTCAGCATCGCGAAGCGCTTCGCGAGGCCTCGCGCGGCGTCGAGCCCCTTGGGAGACGCGAGCTGCTCTTCGATGCGCTTCCAGGTGCCGCGCAGGCCCACGGCATGGAGGCCAAACAGGATGAACGCCAGCAGCAAGCCCGTGTGAATGCGGTGAGGAACGGCGCCGAAACCGCCCTTGGCGAAGATCAGCGCGAAGCCCGAGGCGATTGCCAGCGCACCCGCGCCGAGGGCGGCGGAGAGCGCCTTGTTGACGCGGGTGGGAAGAAGCTCGGTGTGGGGAGCGCCCTTTTCCAGGGTGCGTTTGACGTCCCCCGACACCAGCATGACGGCGCCAAACCACGTGGAAATGCCGAGCACGTGGAGCAGAACGAGAAGTGCGTAGACGGTGGGATCCATGGTGCGACCTCGGGCCCTCGGGGGGAAAGGGGCTCAGGCGGCACCTCGTAGCGTCGATCGCGCCGGGCGACCAGGGGGTCAGCCGCAGGTGCCTTCGCCGCAGGAGCCGGCGGCGCCGGCCTTCTTGGTGCCGGGCTTGGCGGGGGCGGCGGCGGCCTTCGTGGGCGCGGCGGGCTTGGCGGGGGCGGCGGAGGTCGCAGGGGCCGTGGTCGTGGCCGCAGGAGCGGTGCCAGCAGCGGGGGCGGTGCCAGCAGCGGCGGGAGCGGTGCCCGCGGCGGGGGCGGCGGCGTCGGCCATGGGGGCGGCGGGAGGCG
>CAYLJT010001111.1:0-2016 GCA_964383995.1 uncultured Polyangiaceae bacterium | reverse complement strand
AGACGCCCATGGCCTCCGCCGTGCGGCCCAGCCGCTTCAGAAGACGCGCCCGATCGTGCATCGTCGTGGGATCCGCGACGCTTCGCGGATCGGCCTTGCGAGCTCGCTCGAAAGCCGCGTCGGCGTCGTCCAGGCGTCCCTCGGCCAGGGCCACGCGCGCAGCGAGCACAGCCGGGGCGGCCCGCCCGGGCATCACCGCATCGGCCTGAAGCGCCAGCTCGAGCGCGCCCTTTGGATCGGTCCGCAGAAGGGCGTGAGCCTTCGCAACGAGATCGCAGTACCGCCCGAGCTCAGGAACGCGTGCGAGCTCCCAGATCGTGGGACCACGGAGGTTTCCGCGACGCGCGTCCGACGAGCATTCGGGGGGACGGCTCGATGCGGCCGCAGCGGCTGCGAGGGCGGCCGAGGAAGCATCTGCGGCGTCGGTGAACGCAAGGGCGGCCCAAAGCACCAGCATCTTTTGAAGTCTAGCAGGGTGAAGGAATGAGCCACCGAACCGGAGCGCCAACCCAGCCACGAAAGAAAAAGACGCCCTCGCGGAGGGAATCGCCCTTGCTTTTTTGGAAAAAGGCCCTAGGCCCCGCGCCCCACTTCTCGGGGCGCCTTGACAATTCTTCACTGCAACACGCGTTGCGAATCGGCAATGCGGCCACACGTTGCAGGGGCGACCTGGAATCAATTCGGCTCGTGGGTGGTTGGCGAGCACGCGTGGGTCTCAGCACCACCGAAACCAAAACCGCTCCCGAACGAAACCCGAGAGTGACTTCGTACGTAAAGCCCGGATCACGGCCATGAGAAACCCTCGCATCGCCCGCAGCGCAGCAAGCGCGGCAAAAGTCGCCCAAAACGCCCGCCACGAGGCGCCCAGGACGACATCGCGCGCCGGCCACGCACTGCAAGCCGCTCCGCTGTCGCGGCGAGTCGGCCCGAGACATGCATCAACATCGGCCGTCAAGGCCCAATCGTTCCACTCTGCAAGGGTGGCACGGCCGGAGGACAAAGCCATGAGGTCGACCAGGAGCGCAGCACACGCCGTGAGCACATCCAATCAGCCGAAAAACGCGGCCCCCCCGCAGTTTCCCGAAGGTCACGAAGACGAATCGTTCGACAAGACGGGCGTTCGTCGCGCCGCGCCGACGATGGACATGATCTCCGACCTGGGAATGGACCTGGGACCGGTCTCGCCGCTGGCCGACGCGGGGCTCCGGCCCCCGAACGCGCGCCCCCTCGACGTCCGCGGCATGGACGATCTGGGCGGCGACTCGATGCTTAGCCGCTACTTCCGCGAAATGGCCCTTCACCCGGTCATGGGCCCCGACGAGGAGCTCGAGACCGCCCGCGAGGTGGAGCGCACCGAGGTCGAGCACTGGGTGGCGATCCTGGCGAATCCGGCAGCGGCGGAGCACATCCTGCAAACCCTGCAAAAAGACATCGTCAAGTCGGGCGAAGAGGTCGATTTGGCCCCGATCGCCCACCTTGAGAAGCTTGTTCGTGCGATGGGCAAGCTGCGCGGGAAGCCCACGGCCGAGCTTGAGCGTCAGTACCGTGACGCTAGCGCCGCGGTCGCGACCGCCGTGCGCCTACCCGACTCCGACCGCCTCTGGATGGCTCACGCGGCGAGCGTTGCGCGGGATTTGACGCGCGATCCCGACTTCGAAGACGACGTGAGCGACCCGGACGACGACTTCGTGTCGCGACCGACGTTGCCGATGACGCCGGCGTACCGAGCGTACCTGGACCGCATCGAGAGCACGCACTGGGTGCAGCACCGCGCGAAGAACCGCTTCGTGAAGGCCAATCTGCGGCTCGTTGTGTCCATCGCGCGCCGCTACAACCGAGGCCGCATGCCGCTCATCGACCTCATTCAGGAGGGCAACATCGGCCTCATGAAGGCGGTCGAGCGCTTCGACCACGCGCGGGGCTACCGCTTCTCGACCTACGCTTCGTGGTGGATTCGCCACGCGATCAGCCGCGCCCTCGCGGACAAGGGCCGGGCGGTCCGTATCCCGGTGCACA
>CAYLJT010001110.1:0-2021 GCA_964383995.1 uncultured Polyangiaceae bacterium | reverse complement strand
CACATTGATGGTGGAAAGACCCTGGGTGCTTTGGGACTCGATGTAGTCGATGCCATCGGCGGCCGCGATCGCGCGTTCGAGCGGCGTGGTGATGAAGCCGCGGACCAAGTCGGCGTTGGCGCCGATGTACGCCGTACGCACGCTGACCGAAGCGCTTTCGAGCTTGGGATATTGACGGACGTTGAGCGAGCGGACGGCCTGCAGTCCGGCGATGATGATGATCAGGTTGACCACGATGGCCAACACCGGACGGCGAATGAAAATATCGGTGAATTTCATGTCGCCTCAGTGATTCTCGGGCTTGGGGCTCAACTGAGGGGTGACCGCGGGGTTGGGATCGATGACGACCGTGGAGCCGTTGCGCAGCTTGAAGGCGCCCGCCATCACCACCTCTTGCCCGGCCGTGACGCCGTCGAGGATGGTGACGAAGTCGCCGCGGGCCTCGCCCACGCGCACGAACTGCTGTCTTGCCACCTTGACCGGCTGCCCCGCCGCCGTGGGCGCCGGGACCGAACCGTCGGCGCGCTTTTCTTCCACCACGAAGACCGAATCCCCAAACGAGGCATGGACGACCGCGGTGGCAGGAATGGTCACCTGCGTATCGCGCTTGGGCAGCACCACGACGACCTTGACGAACATGCCTTGCCGGAGATGCCCGTCATGGTTTTCAACCGTGGCGCGCAGCTTGACCGTGCGCGAGGTCGGATCGACGTTCGGGTCGATGGCGGAGACGGTGGCGTTGGACGCCGGGCCTTCGATGCCTTCGACGCTGACGCGGACCGTGGTGCCCAGTGGAACGTCGGGCGAGCGCTGCTGGGGCAACGCGAAATCCACATAGACGGAGTCGTTGGACTCCAGGGTGGTGACCGGGCTCCCTGGATTCAGGTATTGACCGAGGTTGACGGTGCGGATACCGAGCTTGCCAGCGAAGGGCGCGCGCAGCGTTTTTCGCGCGATTTGCGCGCGCAGCGCCCCGATGTCGCGGGTCAAGGTTTTTTCCTGAGCCTCGTCGCCGTCCACCTGGGCCTGCCCGACCACCCCCGCGTCTTCGAGCGTCCGTGAGCGGTTGGCGTTCAGCTTGGCGTAGTCGAGCCGCGACTGCAGAGACGCGAGCTGGGCCCGCTCCACCGAGCTGTCTAGCTCGACGAGCACCTGTCCGGCCTTGACCGACTGCCCCGAGTCGAAGCGAATGGCCGTGACCGTCCCGGGGACCTCCGTGCTGAGCGACAAACCACGGACCGCCGTGATGGTACCAACAGTGGAGACGGTGGCCTCCCAAGCCTGTTGTTCGGCCTTGGCTGTGTTCACCGTTTCGGGGGGAGGCCCCGACGCCTGCATCTGTTCTCCCATCGCCATCAGCGAGGAGATTTGGGAGAACTTGACATACACCAGCCCGCCGATGACAACGACGAGGCCGACGACCGCAATCAGATACCGCATGCTTCGACCTGGGAAGAACGCCGACCCGCGGGGGGGGCCGCGGCGTGTGCCGTTATGCAACCTTTTCGCAGACGAGCGAACCGGGCGACGCGCCCATTCGCTGCGAAGGCCGGACTTTAGCAGAGGATTTGGCGCGGACGACCCCCCGCGGGCGAAAAAAGCGCGCCGTCAGTACGACGAGCCGTCTTTGTGCGTGAACTGGGGCTTACCGTCGGGTGTCTTGGAGTAGGCCAGATCCACATCGGGGTAGGCCGCGCTGTCCTCGGGATCGCGGTTGCTCACCTCCAAGTAGCGCACCGTGTTGTCGCTGCGGTTGACGAGCTGATGACCGTTGGTCGAGCCCGCGGGAAATGCGGCGACCATGCCGGGCCCCAGGACTTGCTCGCCCTCGTCGGAGATGAGCACGACCTCGCCCTCCAAGATATAGACCAGCTCGTCCTCCCGCGTGTGGTAGTGACGCATGGCAGACTCCTTGCCGGGTGGCAAGGTGGTGAGATTGACACCCACCTTGGTCAAGCCCAAGGCGTCGCCCAGGGCGCGCTTTTCGCGGGGCAGCACGCGGGAGCGGAAGGGCTCGGGGT
>CAYLJT010001109.1:0-2026 GCA_964383995.1 uncultured Polyangiaceae bacterium | reverse complement strand
GCCCGTCTTCAGCGCCTACCCCTCGTTCGTGTACTCTTACGGCCTGGCCTATGGCGTGACCAACTTGACCGGCGCGACCCCGGCCTCCCCCGCCGCGAGCCTGCCCTTTCCGTACGACTGGCAGCGTCAAGACAGCCTGTTTTCGATCAACGCACCGCCCACCGCACGGCAGATCGTGGCGTTCGCCGACGCCGCGGACCCAGCCCCGGGCCTTAGGCGTCCGGTCGAAATTAACAACTCCCTACCCCAGAATAGTAAACGGAAACACGGCGGCCAAACCAAAGCAGAACGGGAGCGGTAATATGGACCGGACGCCTTAACACCTTGCCCGCCGAGCTGTCCGCTGACCTCGACGAAATCGACTGGGACAGCTTGGGCACCTGGTACACCTACCTCTTGTTTCGTACCGCCCTCGGCGCCGATCCCGCCTTCGATCTGGCCAAGACCGCGCGGGGCGACCGCGCCCTGTTCGTGAAAGACCTTGCCACGGGCGCGACGGGTGTGACCTGGACATCCCGCTGGCAAGACGACGACGCGGCCGCCGCCGCCGAGGCGGCGCTCGTCACCTTGCAAGGCCTGACCGCCGACGCCACGGAGCCTCGCAAGGGGGAAACGGCCGATGGCGAGCCTGCCTGGCTCGAACGTCGGGCGGACACCGTGGTCTTCCTCAAAAACGTGCCCGAAGGCGTCGCCCCCACCCTCGCCGACGCGCTCTTCGCCAGCCCCGCCGCCAAGGTGAGCCGCGCACCGCGCGCGCGCAAACCGCTCGGCGAGCGCATTCGACGGCTCACCCGCCCCCTCCTCTGACGCGGACCTTGCCACACAGGACGCCCGCCGCCCGAGGCCCCCATCATGACCAAACCCGCTGCAAAACAAGGCGATCGCGTCGTTGGCGTGGACACCCACATCGTGATGATTCCTTCCCCCGGAGGTCCGGTGCCGACGCCCCTCCCTTCCCCCTTTGCGGGCGAGCTTGTCTCGGACTTGAGCAGCGACGTGTTGATCGAGAACAAGGGCGCCGCCGTGGTCGGCAGCGTGGCGAAGAACAACCCGCCCCACGTGCCCGCCGGGGGGCCCTTCCAGAAGCCACCGAGCAACGAAGGCAAGGTGCAGCTCGGGAGCCAAACCGTGCTCGTCAACGACAAGGGCCTGGCTCGCTTGGGTGACACCGCCGTCACTTGCAACGATCCCTCCGATGCGCCCGTCGGGACCGTCGTCGCCCAGGGCACTGTTCTCGCAGGAGATTGACCGGCATGGACCCCGCAAACCTGTTCATTTCGCCTTACCTTTCGGGAGAGCTGCGCGTCGCCTCATTCGTCCTGCGCGAGCGCCTGTCGCGGCCCGCCGTGCTCGACGTGGTGGTGCAGGTGGCGGCCGATGCCGCGGGTCGCGAGCGCGAGCTGCTCGGGAGCCTGGCGGTGTTTACCCTGGCGGCCGAAGGTCAGGTGGCCCGCCGCGTGGAAGGCGTCGTCGAGCGCGTGCGGGTGAGCCCCCTCTCGGGCAGGGGCCAAGCCGCGCTGAAGCTCCGTCTGCGCTCGCCGCTGGCGCTCTTGAGGCACCGGAAACAGAGCCGCATTTTTCAAGACCAGTCGGTGCCCGACGTCATCGCTGCGGTGCTCGCCGAGGCCGGTCTGCCCTGCGAGTTGCGCCTCGCGGGCGACCACCCTCCCCGCAACTACGTGGTGCAATACCGCGAGTCCGACTTGGCCTTCGTCGAGCGGCTGGCCGCGGAGAACCACATCGCCTATTTTGTCTCGGACATCGGCGTCGATCTCCCCGCTCCGGCTCCCCAGGGCGTCATCGTCTGGCTGGACGACGCTGGGCTCGCGGGCCAGCTCGGCGGCGGTGCGACGCCCCTCCGTCTTCCGTTTCGACCCGAAGATGGCCTCGGCCACGAGCCGAACCGCGTGCTCACCGCGGCGCGCGTCGAGCGCACGCGCACGAACGCCGTCCACCTCTTCGACTACGACTTCGAGCGACCCAATCTGACCCTGGAGGAAAAGGCTCAGGGAGGTCCGCCCGGAGG
>CAYLJT010001108.1:0-2027 GCA_964383995.1 uncultured Polyangiaceae bacterium | reverse complement strand
CCCGAGCCGCTCGGGCCCATCAGGGCTTCGAACGCGCCCTCGGCGACGTCGAGGTCCAGCCCTTCGAGCACGCGCACCGACTCTTTGTCGCGCATGAAGACCTTCGAGACGCCGCGCAACTCTACGATCGGCTTGGGGCCTTCTTTGCGGTAGGGCGTGCTGGACTCGGCGCTTGCTTCGCTGCTCATTCTTTCCCCTTTTCTTTCACGCTTTGCCCGTCGTTCAGCACGGCGGGCGGCTCGGACACCAGGCGGGTGCCTTCGTTGGGACCTTCCAAGAGCTCGAACGACGAGCCGACGGCTTCGCCGAGCTTCACGGGCACCATGCGCACTTTGTCGTTGTCCACGACGAACACGACCTTGGCGCCTCCACGCTCGATGACCGCCGAGGCGGGGACGACCTTCTTGGGCGCCGCCTTCATGGCATCGGCGCCGAGCGCCTCGGTCAGAAAGCTCGTGCGCGCGGACATGTCGGGCAACACGCCCGCGGTGCCATCGACGAACTTCACCTTCACGATCACGGTGGCCTTCGCGCGATTGACCTTCTGACCAATCTCCACGACCTCGCCGCGCATGCGCTTGGTGGGGTACGCGTCGAGCACGATTTCGCAGGGAGTGCCGACTTTTACCAGGCCGAGCCGGCCTTCGGGCACGTCGGTCTCCACGAGCTGCGAGTTCAAATCGGCCACCTCGGTGAAGGTGGTCTCGAGCTGTTGCCCGATGACCTCGCCCACCTCGAGGGGCTTCTGAATCACCGTGCCGTCCATCGGCGAGCGGATGGTGAGATCGTCGACCGACGCCTGTAGCGCGCCAATTTCGGCCTCGGATGCGGCCACCTCGGCCTCGGCCGCGCGGGCCGCGGCTTCGAGCGCGGATTGACGGGCCACGAGGTCGTCGAGCGTGGCCTGCCCAGCGGCGCCCTTCTCGACCAACGCCTTTTGGCGCTCGACCTGGATCGAAACCTCTTTGGTGTTCGCGCGAGCCAGGGCCGCGCGAGCGCGGGCGGCAGCGACACGCGCGCGCGCCGCGCCGACCGAGGCCACAGGACCCGCTTTTTCGAGCTCGCCGAGCACTTGGCCGGCCTTCACGAGATCCCCCTCGCGCACCGTGACCTTGGCGATTTTTCCCGGGACCTGCGGGCTAACCTTCGACACGCGCTGGGGTGTGACGTAGCCCGTGGAGGTGAGCGTGATCGAGGACTGCGAGGGCGAGATCATCGACACCGTGGTGAACGACACCTCGGTCTTGAAGATCTGCGCCTCGACGTAGGGATAGGCCAGGGCGACGCCGCCTATCGCGGCGCCGAGGGCGAGCGCGCCGACGAAGACGCCGACCAACTTGCCCGACGAAGCGGGCTTCGCAGTGCGGTCGATCCGAAGAGAGGCGAGGTCTTGGCTGAGTTGATCGGCCACGGGAAACGCGCCTTACCATAGGCGCGCCCTCGCGTGGGTAAAGGCCTACGCACCTGAAAAGTCTGGTGCGTCGATTCACGCTACAGGCGCGACGACGTGATGCGCCGAATGTTGGCGCCCCTCGCGTTGGGCTCCCGCTCGATCTCCGCTTCGAGGGCGATGCGAGCCCGGTCGACCTCCAGCTCGAGGGCATAAAGGAGGCTCTTTCCGTTGTGCAAATCCCCCGAACGCGCGAGCCGTTCGAGGCGCGCGGCGAGCACCGTGACGCCCTGCGCTCCGAGCTGCGCGGAGGCTCCTTTGAGGGCGTGGGCCATTTGGTGAAACGTCCCGGGGTCGTTCTCTTTGACGGCGGTTCGCATCGCCAGAATGCGCTTCTTGGCGTCGTCGACGTAGGCCGCGGCGAGCTCCACGAGCAGGGGCGCGCCCGAGTCCTTTCGCATTTCGCGCAGCCGCGCCACGGTGTCCGCGTCGAGTTGCGCGGCTCCCTCCGGCGGGGCGGTGGGTCGTTGCGTCTCACCTTCGCGGGGCTTGGTCTCGACCCGTCGCAGCTCTTGCAAAGCGCGACGATCCTCGGGCGTGGGCGCGTTCCTACGGGCGGGGCGGGGGGCGGGTGGGG
>CAYLJT010001107.1:0-2031 GCA_964383995.1 uncultured Polyangiaceae bacterium | reverse complement strand
GTAGTGCGCCTCATATTCTTTCGCCGTCAAGATGCGGCCCTTGGCGCTTGTCGCCTGTCGTGGCGAGCGGGCCCGGGGGGGGGGCCCGCGGGGGGGCTCGCAAGACCGTAGAAAAGCTCATCAGCAAGCTGCTCCCGATCGAACCCCCTGCTTGGGGGAAGGCCTGGCACGAGGCCGGGCGCATGCTGCCGGCAATCTTCGCGGACCACGAGGACGTCGGCCTTGCGCGCCTTCAGAACGACATTTTGCTGGCCATCACCGCGCGTTACTCGGGGGCCGCGTTCGTGACCCGGGACGCCCACTTTGTGACCATCGCCGAGCGAATCCCGTTCGTCCTCGTGCGCTTGTGAGACACGCAAGGGGAGTGGGCGTCGGCGTTTTCGTGGTAAGTCCGCCGCGTGTCGAGCTCGGCTTCCGTGCGCCCGTCGTCCTTGGCCGCGCTGCTTGAAGAAAAGCGCGTGATTTTGTGTGTGGGCTGCGGCGGCGTCGGCAAGACCACCACCACGGCGGCCCTCGGCCTCGCGGCGGCGCGTCGGGGCAAAAACGTCCTTTGCCTCACCATCGATCCGGCCAAACGCCTCGCCCAGAGCCTCGGGATCGCGACGATGTCGGCGGAGGCTCACCGCGTTGAAGATGCGCTGTTCGAGCAGGCGGGTCTTCGGGTTTCGGGATCGCTCACCGTGGCGATGCTCGACACCAAGACGACCTTCGATGGCCTCGTGACCTCCCTCGCGTCGAGCCCCGCGAAGCGCGACGCCATCCTCAACAACGTGCTCTACAAATACGTCTCCACGTCGCTCGCGGGCACGCAGGAGTACATGGCGATGGAGAAGCTCTACGCCGTGCGTCGCGACACGAGCTACGACCTCGTGCTCCTCGACACGCCGCCGACGGCCAACGCGCTCGACTTCCTCGACGCGCCCGAGCGCCTCGTGGGCGCCATCGACAGCGCGGCCATGCGCTGGTTCGTGCAAGCGTTTCAGTCATCGGGGAAGCTCAGCTTCAACCTCTTGGCGAAGTCCACGGCGGTGGTGTTGAAGGGCATCGGCAAGCTCACGGGGAGCGCCTTCTTGGAGCAAATTGCGGCGTTCGTGTCCGAAATCAACGACCTGTTCGGAGGCTGGAAGAAGCGCGCCGACGAAATCGCGACCGCCCTTCGCGGCTCCGATGTGGCGTATGTGCTGGTCACCACGCCCGATCCGCTGAGCGTGCGCGAGGTTCTGTTCTTCGCCGATCGTTTGAGGTCCCAAGGAATGGCGCGCGACGCCTTCGTGGTGAACCGCGTGCACCCGAAGTACGGCGAGGTGCCCGACGAGGCGCATGTGGCCGAGGCCGCTGAAAAGCGGGGGCTCGGGCCCGGTTTGGCCGCGCGCTTGTGCCGCGCGGCGGACGACGAGAGCCGCCAGGGCCGGATGGACGAGCTGCGCCTCTTGGCCCTCGAATCGGCCCTCGAAGAAGAGGGCTCGGCGCGCGTCAACGTGCCTGCGTACCCGTTTGACGTGCACGACATCAAGAGCCTCGCGGCCATCGCGGACGTCCTGGCGCCGCCTTCTGCTGGAGCCTGAGCGTGGCCGCCGAGGGGCCGCCGACGCACGCGAAGGTGCTCCCGACGCGCTTCGTCGTGACGCAGGAAGACGCGGGAAAACGCCTCGATCAGCTGCTCGCTGCGCATGTGCCTGGGCTCTCCCGTCGACGCGCGCGGTTGCTCCTCGACATTGGCGGTGTGTTCGTCGATGGGGCACGCACGAAGGTCGCGGGGCGCCTCGTGCGTCCGGGACAAAAGGTCGTGGCGCACCTGGGCTCGGTGCTCGAGCACGCGACCTCCGCACTGGGGCCTGTGGCCCGCGCGAACGATGAAGCGAAGCTGCCACCGCCCCGCGTGGTGTACATCGACGAGGCCATCGTCGTGGTCGACAAGCCCTCCGGCGTACTCACCGCACCGACCCCCGAGAGCGACCGCAACAACCTCGCGTCGCTGCTCACGCGCATGCTCGGCTCGCCCGTGCAGGTGGTGCATCGCATCGACAAAGA
>CAYLJT010001106.1:0-2035 GCA_964383995.1 uncultured Polyangiaceae bacterium | reverse complement strand
GCGGCAAATGTCGGGCGGACAGCTGCACGTGCCGATCGTGTTTCGCGCGCCGAACGGCTCGGCGAAGCAAGTCGGGTCCCAACACTCGCACTCCATGGAACACTTCTACGCCCATGTGCCGGGCCTCAAGGTGCTCGCGCCGGCCACGCCTGCCGACGCAAAAGGCCTGCTAAAAACGGCGATTCGCGACGACGACCCGGTGCTGTTCATGGAGAGCGAGACGCTCTACAACGTGAAAGGCGTCGTGCCCGACGACCCCGAGCACCTGGTGCCGATGGGCGTGGCGAACATCGCGCGCGAGGGCAGCGATGTGTCGATCATCGCCTGGAGCCGCATGGTTCACGTCGCGCTCGAAGCTGCGAAAGAGCTTGAAAAACAGGGCATTTCGGCCGAGGTCGTGGATCTTCGCTCGCTCCGGCCGCTCGACGAAGAGGCGCTCGTGCGCACCGTATCGAAGACCCACCGCGCGGTCATCGCCTACGAAGGCTGGCCCTACGGTGGCGTGGGCGGTGAGATCGTCGACCGCATCCAGCGCCTCGCGTTCGATGAGCTCGACGCGCCGATCCTGCGTGTAACGACGCGCGATGTGCCCATGCCGTACAACGCTTCCCTCGAACGCTACGTGATTCCGCAGGCCGACCGCGTGATCGAAGCGGCCCTGGCGGTGCTCTACAGAAAGGGCTGACCGATGGCCAAGGTGGTCGACATGCCGAAGCTCTCTCCCACCATGGAAGAGGGCCAAATCGCCGTGTGGCACAAGAGTGTCGGGGCCGAGGTCGACGTCGACGAGCTGCTCGCCGAGGTCGAGACCGACAAGGCCACGATGGAGTTTCGCTCCTTCGATCGCGGTGTGCTGCTCGCGATTTTGGCGCCCGCGGGCAGCGTGGTGCGTCTCGGACAACCGGTGGCCATCATCGGTAAGGCCGGTGAAGACGTGTCGGCCTTGTTGGGCGCGGGCGGCGCGAAAACGCCTGTTGCGGCGGCAAAAGCAGCTCCCGCCGAGCCAGCGACAGCGCCCGCGGCGAGCGCAGCGGAGGCGGCTCCCGATGCCGAGCCCGGTCGTCTCCATGCGTCGCCCTACGTGCGCAAGCTCGCGCGCGAGCAGGGCGTCGACCTCGGCACGGTGACCGGCACGGGCCCCCGCGGCCGTATCATCGCCCGCGATCTGGCGGAGCAAGCCGCGCAGGTCCCGGCGGCTGCACCCGCCAAGCAGGCCGCGGCGCGCGCTCCCCTGGCGGTCGACGCGCGTGGCTCCCGCTCGATTCCCCTCAGCATGATGCGCAAGACGATCGCGCGGCGGCTCACCCAATCCAAGCAAACCGTCCCGCATTTTTACCTCTCGATCGACGTCGAGGTGGGGGCCCTTGTCAAGCTCCGCGAGCAGCTCAACGCTGACCTCGCGGCGGGCGGAGAGGCCGCCAAGGTGAGCTTCAACGACCTCTTGATCAAGGCCGTTGCGCTCGGTCTCAAGCGTGTGCCGGCGTGCAACGCGTCGTTCACAGAAGAGGCCTTGGTGCAGCACGAGCGCGTGGATATTTCGGTGGCGGTGAGCGTGCCCGACGGTCTCGTGACCCCGGTGGTGCGCGGCGCCGATCGCAAGAATTTGCTGCAAATCGCGGCCGAAGTTCGCGATCTCGCGGCCCGCGCGCGGGACAAGAAGCTCAGCCCCGACGAGATGTCGAACGGGACCTTCTCCATCTCGAACCTCGGGATGTACGGCATCGACAACTTCGCGGCGGTGATCAACCCCCCCGAAGGCGCCATCCTGGCCGTCGGTCAAGTGCGTCGCGAGCCTGTGGTTCAAGGCGATTTGGTGGTGCCGGGCCACAAGCTGGCGATGACCCTGTCGTGCGATCACCGCGTGATCGATGGGGCCGTGGGCGCCACCTTCTTGAAGGAGCTGCGCCGCATCCTGGAGCACCCGACGCAGCTCTTGCTGGTGTAAACGCCTGGATTTTACGGCATTCTAGGAAGAAGGCCGCACCGCGACGGTGGACACCGCGAGCTCCAAGGCAGTCGCCACGCCGACCAGAAC
>CAYLJT010001105.1:0-2054 GCA_964383995.1 uncultured Polyangiaceae bacterium | reverse complement strand
ACACCGTGGAGCGACCCGAGGACATCTGGGCCATCGCGGAGAAGGTGCGCTTTCGCTTCGCGGACGCGCCGCGCACGGGTGACATCGTGCTCGACGCCCGGGGGCTCGGCGCGGTGCGCGGCGGAAGGCGGCTGTTTTCAGGCTTCGATTTGCTGGTGCGGCGGGGTGAGCGCATCGGTGTCGTGGGCGCCAACGGCTCGGGCAAGTCGACCTTGCTGAAGCTGCTCGCGGGCAAGGGCGCGGACGACGACGAAGGCGAAATTCGTAGGGGCACCAACCTTCGTGAGGGCTACTTCGATCAACACCTCGGCTCCCTCGATCCGGGGCGCAGCGCCATCGACGAGATTCGCAGCGTAAAGGGCGATCTGAACATCGACGGCACGCGGCAATACCTCGCGCGCTTTCGCTTCTACGGCGACGATCCGTTCCGCAAGGTCGAGGGCTTCTCGGGGGGCGAGCGCAGCCGTTTGGCCCTCGCCAAGCTGCTGCTCGAACCGCGCAATTTGCTGTTCCTCGACGAGCCCACGAACCACCTCGATATCCCCGCCGCCGAGATCCTCGAAGAGGCCCTGGTGGGCTTCGATGGAACGGTGATTTTGGTCTCGCACGACCGGCGTTTTCTCGACGCCGTGACGACGCGCGTCGTGGTGGTCGGTGAGGGCACGATCGACGTGTACCCAGGCGGTTATCGCGATTGGGTAGGCACCCTGGAGCGGCGCGCAAAGAGCGTCGAGAGCGAAGAAGAGGCGCCGAAGAGCGAGCCCGCGCAGCGCGAGAGGCGCGTGAAACGCAGCGTGTCGACGGTGCCGAGCGCAGCCCCGCCGGTCACGGCAGAAGACAAAAAGCGCGCGTTTGAGGCCGAAAAAGCGGCCCAACGCAATCTCGCGCGCAAACAAAAGCGCCTGCGCCAGCTCGAAGACGAGGTCGCCGAGGGCGAGGCCGAGCTCGAACGGCGCCGCGCCGTGTTGCGTGAGGATCCGGGCGGTGATTGGGCCAAGCTCGCGCGGCTCGCGCGGGAAGAGCAGGAGCTTGCCAAACGGGTGGAGGCGCTTATGTCCGAGTGGACTACCCTTGGTGAGGAGCTATCGAGCACCCAGGCAGAGGAGTGAGTGTCCCCGTGAGCAAAACGCTGTCCTTCGTCGCATTGTCGGTGGCCCTCGCGCTAACGGGCTGCTCGCACGACGTCGACGACGGCACCAAGCCCACGTCCTCCGCGGAGGAACTGCCGTCTCTGAAGATCCGCGAAGACACGCCCGGGATGCTGCTTACGTGGATCGACGACAAGGGGGAGACCCACACCGAGGTCGCCCTCAAAGACGTTCCCCCCGCCGGAAGAGACCGCGTGCGCGTCGTCTTGAGCGACCGTCAAGAGGGCACACGCGGCCTGTTTTACGTGGTCGATCTGAACCACGCGAGCTCCGACGGCTCCTTCGAAGCCACCACCATGCCGCGCGCCGAATGGGAGGCGCTGATCGCAAAACGCCGTGATGCGCAGCGTCCGCCGCCTCCGCCCGAGGGGCCTCCGGGGCGCCCGTTCATCCCCGATGGCCCGCCTCCCACGGCTGATCCGGGGGCGCCGCCGAAGGGCCCGGTATCGACGCTGGTCGTGATTTACGGCGCGGAGTGGTGCGGACCTTGTCATCAGGCGCAGGCCTACCTGAAGAAGAAGGGCGTCTCTTTCACGATGAAAGACGTCGATCGCGACCCCGGCGCAGAGGCCGAAATGCGGGCCAAGCTGGCGCGTGCCGGTCGACACGGTGGGAGCATCCCGGTCATCGACGTGGGCGGGCAGATCCTGGTGGGCTTCAGCGGTCCAGCCCTCGACGCGGCCTTGGCCAAGGCAAAGAGCGTCACGGTGCTGTGATTTTGGCGATGTTCTTCGGCGATTTCCGATGGCCGAGGTTTGGCGTATACCGCCTGTCTACGAATTTTCCCCGCCTCCAAGGAGCCTGAGACTCATGATCGACGTGGTGATGCCCCAGCTCGGCGAGAGCGTCGCCGAGGGCACGGTGACCAAGTGGCTTGTTCGTGAAGGGGATGTCGTTACGCGCGAG
>CAYLJT010001104.1:0-2054 GCA_964383995.1 uncultured Polyangiaceae bacterium | reverse complement strand
TACACGCTGGCCCTGTGGGACAACGCCAAGGTCGAAAAGGAGAAGGCGGTCGTCGCCCAGGCCAAAGCGGAAGACACCACGGAGCGCGCCGAGGCCGCCCGCCAAAAGGCCGAATTGGAGAAGAAGAAGTCGGAAGAGAGCACCAAGCTGCTCGGTCAGCTCGCCAGCACCGCGCCCGAAAAACGCGAGAGCGCGGTGCAAGATCTCAAGCAAATGATCGCCGCTGACAACCTCAGTCCGGAGGTGGCGGGGGTGATCGCTGCGCTGGCGGAGCCCGCCCGCGAGCCCCAACAAATCGAGGCGGCGCAGGTCGTCAAGCAGGCCGCCGAGGTCGGCAAGGTGTCCTTGCCACCGGGCGTCGATCCCGCAAACGGTCCGCGAATTTACGTGCATTTGGCGTCGGACGAGCAGATCGAGCCGATCGAGCCGGTCAACAAAGCGCTGATCGAGGCGGGCTATGTGGTGCCCAAGCCGCAAGTCATGGTCCGTGCGGGTCCGCCCAACACCCAGGTGCGCTTCTTCCACCCGGACGACGCCGAAATCGCCAAGGCGCTGGCCGAATCGCTGCGCAGCGCGTACCGGATTCGCGTGGAGGTCAAGGGCTTTCCCGAGCTCGCCGAGCGCATCGGGAAGGGCCAGCTCGAACTGTGGTTGGGACCGAATGAGCTAGCCGCACCTTCTCCGCCCCAACGACCCATCGCCTCGGGCGATCCGCCATCCGCTCGGCCGCCGACCTACCGGGCCCCGCCCGTGCCCACAGGTCGCTGAATCTACCCTAGTCCCGCGCGCCAGAAAAAGGTGCTAGGGTGCCCGCCCATGGAAACAACCCTCTATCATTTTTGGCGCTCGTCCGCCTCGTGGCGGGTGCGTTGGGCCCTTGCCATCAAGGGTATCCCGTTCACGTCTGCCATCGTCGATTTGGCCGCCGGCGAGCACAAGGGTGACGCTCACCGCGGTCGCAATCCGGTGGGGCACGTGCCCGCCCTGTTCATCGACGGACACTGGATCGCCGAGTCCGTCGCCATCCTGGAATACCTCGAGGAGACCCGCCCCGAGCCCGCCCTCTACCCGAAAGACGCCCTGGGTCGCGCGCGGGTTCGGCAGCTCGTGGAGCTTGTGGTCTCGGGCGTGCAGCCTTTGCAAAACCTGACCGTGCTTGGCAAGGTTTCGAGCGAAGGCCCTGCCCAGCGCGAGTGGGCGGCGTTCTTCAACGCGCGCGGTCTCGAGGCCTACGAGCGGTTGTTGGAGCGCTTCTCCGCCGAGCTCCCGTGCCGCTTTTCCTACGGCGACAGGTTGACCGCGGCCGACCTTTGTCTCGTGCCCCAGGTCTACAGCGCGCGGCGTTTCGGCGTCGATCTGACCCCCTACCCGCGCGTATTGGCGGCCGAGGCCGCCGCCCTGAGCGACCCCCACGCGTCGGGCGCCCTGCCCGAAAACCAGCCCGGCGCTCCCGCCGCGCGCTGAGCGCTCCGCTCTGGCAAGGTAAGATCTTGCCTACTCGATCAACGCCTCGAAGCTGTACGTCCCGAGCCCCGAGCACGACACGTCGTTGATGCTGTGCAAGGTGGCCGTGAAGGTCACGGTGGTGCCCGGCGCGACCGCCGGATCGGCCAGGTATTTCACGTCCAAATCGGCGCTCTGGTTGCCGTCGAGCACGAACAGCGCGTTGTACGGGTTGCGCGTGGCGACGAGGGCGTTGTCGCTGACGATGGTCAGCCCGGGATATTGCACGGCGACGCTGCTCGTGTTGAGCATGGTCACCTGCACCGCCGCGCTCTCCCCGGGCTTCCAAATGCCATCCATGGACTCTTCCCACGCGATGATGCCTTGGCTCATGGTGATCGGCGCGAGCTCGGCGCAGCCGCTTGGGTCGCCACCGCCCCCCGCAGGGCCCGTGGTCGAGGTGGTGGTGGTCGCAGCGCTGGTGGTCACCGACGCGACATCGGACGAAGTCGAGCTGGCCGACGTCGTTGCGCTGGCCTGGCTCGCCTCCCCACCCGTCCCGTTTCCGCCGCTGCCTTCGGCGGGCTCTTGCGTTACCGAGCCACCACACG
>CAYLJT010001103.1:0-2055 GCA_964383995.1 uncultured Polyangiaceae bacterium | reverse complement strand
GGGACCTGCGTCCCCCGGGTCGCACGTCGGGTTGGCTCGCCCTCACAGGCATCGGCGGACACCTGCTCGGGGTCTACATTTCGCGCCCCATTTCCGAGATGGAAGATGGCCTGCTCGCCATCATCAACGGCCGCACCGAACGCCGCTTCGAGCTCGAGCACGCGGAGCTCGGAGGCTTGGTTTTCCGGCTCAACTCGCTGCTCAATCAGCTCTTTGGCGTGCAAGAAGACGATACCGACGATCAAGGGCGCCCGTCGCGGCCGCCTTCGTCCGCGGACTTCCAAGATGCCCTCGAGGTCGACGAGCGCATGATCGCGGCCACGCCCGAAGACCACGCCGACGCCCGGGCCCTGCGCGAGGAGCCCGATGGTTCGTACTACGAACGGATTTACGCCGAGTACATCCGCGCCAAACGCACCCTGGGCGATCCCACCGACCACATCACGAAAGACGCGTTCACGGCGCGCATCATGGCGAGCGAGCGCGACCTCGGCGCGAAGCACGGCAAGCCCGTCCGCTACAAGGTCGAGGCCCGCGGCAAAGAGGTCGTGCTGCTCGCGGTGCCGCTCGCCTGAGCAGACGCGCGGCGACCGTGCGACAATCGCTCGCACCACCCCCACCTCCAACCGAAGGACCTCGCGTTTGCACGAGCGCCCCCCGCCTCCGGATTTTCGCTACGTCGGCCTCGCGCCGCGCGGAGGATCGAGGGCGCACACGCTTGCCGCAGGGGGCCTTGGGCTTTCGGCGCTCGGAGGCCTCTTTGCGCTGAGCGGCGAGCTCACGACCTCGGTCGGCGCGGCGCTCGCGCTGTCGTTCGTGGGCCTTGCGGGGTGGGTCGGCGCGCGGCGTTCGCCGCCGCTGCCTCACGGCGCGCGCGAGGCGCGCATGGCCATCGTGCCCTGGGGCGTCGTGCTCGAGCCCGACACCGAGCCGCGCGTGCTTCGCTGGCCCGCCGTGCGCCGTGTGGAGGTCGAGGTCGAGCACACGATCCGCGGGGGAACGCCGGCCATCGTCGCGAGCATCGTGACCGTCTCGACGGACCGCGAGGCGTTTGTGGGGCGCGCGCCGGGAGCCACCGGGCTCGAACGTTTGGTGGCCGGATTGCCTTGTTACGCCGAGGAGGCGGCGCGTCCCGTGGGGCGCGATCTCGCCGGCCTCGTGCCTTTCGACGAGGCCGTGATGGAGCCCGTCGCGGACGCCTTGCTGGCGCGGGCGGTGGAGCTCGTCGCGGCGAGCGACGGTGCGTCGGAGCTCGACCTCGGCGACGGTGTCTATCGCGGCTCACTTCGCTTGGATGGGGCGCCGGCCGTGTTGCGACGGCTCGGCGAGGTCCTGTTGCGGGACCCTTCGGACGTCGCGGATCCCCGTCCTTTGGCGGCGATTCTCGCCGGTCTTTTGGGGGCCACGGGCTTGCTCCCCACCTTGACTCGTCTCGTGAGCTCGCCCCATCCGTTCGTCGCCGCAACGGCCAAGGCCAGCGCGTTGCGCCTCGGCGCTTCGCCCACGCGCGTCGGGACCCTCGACGAGCTGAGCGCGTTCGTGTTCGCCGAGGACCTGACGCTCCTCGGCGAGTGGGCCCAAAATGAGGCCTAAATTCGGCTGAATTTGCTGCGCGTGCTAAGTCCACGACGGACGCTCCGCGATGAAGAAGACCCTTCGAATCCGCCCACGGTCGCAATCTGCGGCGCTCGCCGCGACGATCGCCGCGGGGCTCGTTGGCTGTGCCGAGCCCGCGGCGATGGGACCTCCGCCGTCCCAAAGCACCGCTCGCGTGGAGGCCCGCGTCGCGCCCAGCGCACCGCCCGAGCCCGGTCCCGCGCCGGCCGCTTCTGCCACCGCGTTGTCCGAGACAAAACCCGCGGCTACGGGAAACCCATGGGCGCCCGCCGCACGCTTGGGGGATTGGGAGGCCGTCGCCGCGTTGATTGACGGGCTCGACGAAACCCTTGGAAAAAAGCCCATCGCGCGCTACGTCCGGGCCCGGGCCGCGCTCGAGACGGGGGACGCGGCGAAGGGGCTTGCGCTGCTCGTGGGCCTCGATGCCGAGCTGCCCTT
>CAYLJT010001102.1:0-2056 GCA_964383995.1 uncultured Polyangiaceae bacterium | reverse complement strand
GATCGCGCCGAGGCCCGTGGCCACGGCGCGCGCGGCGTCGATGGTCGGCAGCACGCGCTCACCTACCAGCACGAGCAGAAGGCCCGCGACGTAAACCGGGGTGAGCCACGGCGCCGCGAAGGGACGCGGCGCGGAGCCCGTTTGTGAAGTGCTCACTTCCATCGTCGGGCCTCCAACGTCTTCGTCGCGGCGAGCAAAAAGCAGTAGGTCAGGGCCACGTAAAACACCACGTTCTCCAGCTTCAAAACCCCTGTCATAAAGGCCCGTTGGCGCTCGTGATGGACGGCGAGCCCGGCGATGAAATCGGCGAGCGGAGGATCGGCCACCCGTGCGACGAGCCACAGAAGCACCAGCGCGCCGAGGATCGCCGCGCCGACGATCACGGCCACGATCTGCGTGCGCGCGAGGGAGGAGGCGAAGATGCCGATCGACAGCGCCGTCGCCCCGAGCAGCACCACGCCGAGGTAGCCCACCGCGATGTGCCCGATGGCCACGCGCCCATTTACGAAGATCAAAGCCGGCATGTAGATCGAGAGCGCGGTCATGCCGATGACGAAGGCAAACGCGGCCAGAAACTTGCCGATCACGATGTCGATGTCTCGGACAGGCGCGGTGTTGAGCAGCACCGCCGTGCCCGTCTCACGCTCCCCCGCGAGGAGGCGCATCGAGAGCGCGATCGCCGCGATCATCGTGGTCCCCGTTGCACCGTAGAAGAATTGCGACAGCACGTCGGCCGAGAGGCGAGCGCCATCACCGAGCGCCATGGCGTAAAAGTAGATGCCGTCGATGAGCAGGGTGGCGGCTGCGATGACGTAACCTAGGGGGGAGCGCAGATACGCACTGAGCTCCCGCCCGGCGATGAGCAACGCGTTCCTCATGCTGATTTTTCCTCCGCCGATCGGGCTTTGTCGCCCGACGCGAGCTTCAAGAACACGGATTCGAGCTCCCGCTCCCGCTCCGTTCGCGCGAGTTCGAGCACGCCCAAACCGCCCTTGACGAGGGCCGCTGCGAGCTCGCTCCGCACATCACCCTTCGCCTCGACGCGCAGGACCCAAGCGTCTTTTTCGTGGGTCGCGGCCGAGGCTTCGGCGGACGTTACGCCCTCGACGGCGAGCGCCGCTTGCGTTGCCGCGGCCTTTTCTCCCCGCACCGTGACCTGCACGCTGGTCGGGGCCGAGGTCGAGCCCGAAGCGCTGCCGGAGATGCGGGCGGAGAGCTCCGACGACGTGCCGCTCGCAGACAGGCGCCCTTCGTGGATCACGAGCACGCGGTCGCAGGTCTCACCAACCTCCGAAAGAATATGGCTCGATACGACGATGGTGTGCGAGCCCCTAAGGCGTTTGACGAGCTCGCGCATCTCGACGATTTGCACGGGATCGAGGCCGCTGATGGGCTCGTCGAGGACCACGAGCTTGGGGCGATGGACGATCGCCTGTGCGATGCCCACGCGCTGCCGATAGCCGTGAGAAAGCGACGCGATCGCGTCCTCCAGCACATGATCGACCTGGGTCTCGGACGCGACCTCTTCGGTACGTTGCGCCGCTTCGCTTTTGTTCAGGCCCCGCAGCCGCGCGGCGTACACGAGGTAGTCGCGGACGGTCATGTCGCCGTAAAGCGGCGGTGTGTCGGGCAAGTAGCCGATGCGCTTTCGTACGGCATCGGGCTCGGCGACGACGTCGAGCCCATCGACCTTCACCGACCCCGACGAGGGCAACAGATCGCACGCGAGGATGCGCAAGGTTGTGGTTTTTCCCGCGCCGTTCACCCCCAAGAGGCCGACCACCTCGCCGGTCTCGATGGTGAACGACAGCGGGCCGACCGCGCGGCGGTCGCCATAGTATTTGTAGAGCTGTTGGATTTCGATCACGGCTTTTCGGCGGTTCTAGGCGGAAGGGGCGCCATTCGGAGCGAAGCTCCTGCCTCCCGCGCGGCGGCGCATACAACAAGGCACCGTCGCCGTCATTCCCCACGTCATGTGTCCGGGCCACAAAAGCGAAGCGCCGCGACCCCGGGGGGCGCGGCGCAAAGCTTTTCATCGCGCTTGTCGCGCGAAGGG
>CAYLJT010001101.1:0-2056 GCA_964383995.1 uncultured Polyangiaceae bacterium | reverse complement strand
GACCTCACGGCGCAGGTGGCTGAGCACCAGCGCCCCCGGCGCCACGACGAGCACGCCGAGAAAGCACAGGCCGTAGCCCAGGCCGCCCCCGAGCACCGTGCCCGCGATCAGGTGCAAAAGCGCGAGCACGATGACCTGTTGATCGTGCGCGGCGCCTTTGCGTGTGGCGAGGCGGATGACCTGCAGCGCCGCGGCGAACTCGATGACCACGTCGAGCAGGCTGGCATCGAGCAAGACCCGCACGACTTGCAGGCCCAAGACGCCGAGCAGCGCCACCGTATCGAGGTGTTTCAGGGCCGCAATCCGCTGCCAACGGTCGCGCACGATCAGGGCCAGCGCGAGGCTCACGATGAGCGTGATCGACACCCAGCGATCGAACTGGCCGCTCGCGACCAGCGCCAGCACACCGAGCGCCGCCAGCGCGTCGGTCATGATGCGGTGGATGAGGCCGAACCTCACGCCCGCTCCTTTTTTCGTTTGAGCTCCAACGAATGTTGAGCGCGCTCCCGCACGCGGGCGCGCTCGACCTCGGCGTCGGCCTCGTCGACGCTGTCGAGCAGGGCCAAGAAGCGTAGGATCGGGTCGGCGCCGGCCGATCGGTCGGCGCGGATCCGCTCGCCGATGCTCGTGCGCAGGGCCACGCCGTCGCCCCGCTTGATGTGCGCCACGGCGCGCGACGCGACCTCACGGATGCGCTTTTCGAAGTGCGTCGCGAACCCTTCGTGGTGTCCGGCGGGCCGCAACACGTCGATGTTGAGCTCGACGTCCGGGCGCGTCTCACGGGCCCTTTCGCGCAGCACCGTTTGGCTCGGGTGGGTGCTCTTGCGCCAGTAGATGTCCCGTGGATCGTCGCCGTCGCGCATGGGCCGCAGGCCGTAGATTTCGTCGCTCTTGCCGCGGCCCGAGGCGTAGCTCGTGCCCGCATTGCGGCCTGCCTCCTCGGGGGGCAAGCGCACGGGCTCGACCGCCGGGTAGATGATCAGCTCGCCCTCGGCCTCCACCTCGCGGGACTTTTCGAACAAGCCGAAGGGGAAGCGCGTCGCGATGCGGAAGCCCGTGTGCCGGTCGCGACCGCGCCGCGCGGGGGTCCTGCGGTAGGCCGCGACCTGCGCAGAAGAAGGGCTGATTTTGAGGAAGAAACAGCGTTTGTCGGCGGGCTGGCCGGCGCGCAAATCTTCCACCTCGATGGCGTACGAGGGCACGCGCTTCTTGTGGTTGTAGACCTCAATCTCGACGAGGTGCGCGCGCCCGACCTGGGCCCGCGAGGGCAGCCGGCGCGTGACGGTGAGGTGGCGCAGGGACTGTTCGCTCATCACGCCCGACACGACGATCAGCGAGAGCAACATGCCGAGCAGCAGGTAAAGCAGGTTGTTGCCCGTGTTGATGGCGGCAAACCCAACCCCGAGCGTGATGCCCAAATAATATTTGCCCTCGCGGGTGAGCTTGAGCTTGCGAGGCGCGCGAAAAAACCTGCGAACGCGGGCCCAATTCAGCGCGGAGGCGGGGGGCTCAGGAGGGGGGCGCTTCGGGGGGGTCGCCATTGCGAAAATGACGCGCCGATGCGCCTAGAGAGGTACGGGGACGCGGGCGACGATGTCGCGGATCGCGGCCTCGGCTTCGTCGCGCGTGGGCATGTAGCCTTCGGCGTGGGCTGCGAGCCGGATCCGGTGGGCGAGGACGGGCACCGCGAGATCGTGCACATCGTCGGCGATGCAATAGTTGCGGCCGTGAAGCACCGCGCGGGCGCGGGCGGCGCGCGCGAGGTTCAGGCCTGCGCGCGGGCTCGCACCGAGCGACAGGGTCGGCGAGGTGCGCGTGGCCGCGAGCACGGCCTGCCCGTAGGTGGCCAGCGAAGAGTCGAGCGTGACGCGATCGACCTCCCGTTGCAGCGTCACGAGCTCGGCGGGATCGAGCACTTGCGGCACCGAGCGCGCGCGGTCGCCGTCGCCGCTCGTCAAGAGCAGGCGGGCCTCGACCTGCGGGGGCGGATAGCCGATGCGGATGCGCACCATGAAGCGGTCGAGCTGGGATTCGGGCAGCGGAAAAGTACCGGCGA
>CAYLJT010001100.1:0-2061 GCA_964383995.1 uncultured Polyangiaceae bacterium | reverse complement strand
TGTCTGAGCATGGAGTCCGGCGCCAATTCCCGCAGGCCGCGTTCAGCACCTGGCTCACCTCACCCGGCAAGCTCAAGGTGGGTCAGCAGGCGACCATCCAGGCGGTCGTGGTGCCCAAGGGTGAGTTTCATTGCAACGAAAACTACCCGTACAAGGTCAAGCTCGACGCTCCGCCCGCGGGGCTCTCTTTTCCGTCCCCGGTGGTGCGCAAAGAAGGCCTGGCCTACTCGGCCACGCGCTCGTCGCTGAGCGTGCCGGTGGTCGCCACGGCGCCGGGGCCCCAGCGCGTCTCGGGCACGTTCTACTTCTCGGTCTGCAACGCCAGCCAATGTGTCATCGAGAACCGCAGCCTCGCGGTCAACATCGAGGTCGAGCCGTAGAAGGTTTGAGTACAAACGAATCGTCTAGAGCACGAATCGTCGAGCGTAGCCGTCTTCGAGATCTTGAATCGTGACGACGATGACGCCCGCTGCGTCGACCTCGTAGCGCTCCTCGACAAGCGGGCCCGAGCGTCCGAGCCTTTCGATCATCACGTCGTCGAGAGTGCCTTTTTGCCTCAAATCCGCGGCAAACGGGAACTTCAGCTCGGCGTGCGGGGTGATGTCGCCCGCGGGATCGCCTCCCTCGTCGAGCCCGCCGCACTCGACGAAGCGGTAGTGTCCCATGTTGTGCGCCGCACGGTAACGGCGGGTCACGGTGAGCGGCGGCGCTCCGGGATCGGGCATCGGTGTGCCTTTCGCGAAGATGCCGTCGAAGCTCACCTCGTCGCCCCGCGCGCGTTCGCGGAAGACGCCCAAATGCCGGGTAAAACGCTCGGAGACGGGGGGCGCGTCTTCGGCTTCGGCGGCGATCGCGAGGCCGATGGCCGTGGCCGCGGAGGGGTAGGGCGAGCGGTGCACGCGCCTGGCGAAGCGTTCGCGCAGCATGCGCGGGACGATGGGCAGACCGCTTGCGCCGCCCACCACATAGATGCCCGCGAGGTCGGCGGGGGCTCCCTTTCCGTCGTCGTCGAGCGTCTGACGCTCGGAGCCCGTGGCTTGCAGCACCGGTTCCATGGCGGCGATGGTCCGCGCGATCCACGGTCGTACGCGCTCGTAATAATCGGCCACCGCGAGCATCACGGGGGCGTCCGGCGCATCATCGCCGAGGGCCGCCAGTTCGAGCGTCATGCGCTTGGAATTGGGGTTCAAAGCCTCCTTCGCTGCGCGGCACTCGACGAGCAATCGTCGGCGTTCGTCGGCGCTCAGCGCCCGCGTCACGCCTGCCGCTTCGAGGGCCATCGCGAGCAGCTCGTCGTCGAAGTCATCGCCCCCGAGGCGAGCCACACCGGAGGTCGTCACGATGTCGTGGTGTCCCCCCGCCATCGACACCAAGGCCGAATCGAACGTGCCCCCGCCGAGGTCGTAGACCACGACGTTCTCCCTGCGGCTGTTGAGCGTGCTGCGGTAGCGATGGGCGTACTCGAGCCCCGCGGCGCTCGGCTCGTTGAGCATGCAGCGCACCGAAAAACCGGCCGCGCGAAAGGCTTCCAGGGTCACGAAGCGCTGCGTCGAGTGCGCGTTTGCCGGCACCGCGATGGCTGCCTCCAGGGGGTCCGCCAGGGTCCGCGGGAGGTTCGAGCGCACGAACAAATCGCGCCGCAGCGATGCGAGGTAGCTCGTAACGAGCTCGAACAGCGGCACCGTGACCCGGCCTACGGTGACGGGATGGCTTGCTCCCATGTTGGTGAGCAGACGCTTCCACGAAGCGATGGCCGGGGCTCCCTCCTCCGCCGCAGCCACCGCGTCGAGGCCGTGAACCAGCGCCCCGTCTACCTCCGCCGTCACCGAGGGGTAGTGCTCGACGAGATCGCCGTTCGCAGAAACGAAGCCAATTACGGGGAAATTTCCCCGATCCACGGCCGCCACAACGGTCCGCGACGTGCCGAGATCGACGCCGATGCGCATGCCGAATTTTATCAATGTCGGCGGGCGCGGGCCAAACGCCTGGCGATTCGAGGCCTCGCTACCTCGCCCAGACCGAGGCCATCCAAGCCTCGACCTCGTCGGTGGCCGTGGGAAT
>CAYLJT010001099.1:0-2075 GCA_964383995.1 uncultured Polyangiaceae bacterium | reverse complement strand
GCGTGGTCCGCCCCTTCGTCGCGCACCGCCACCAGCTTGTCGGGCTCGAAAGGCATGTCGATGCGGCGCATCACGAGGTCCTGCGCAAAGGCGTGGGATCCGGGGCCGCTCGGGTGGCTGACCCACTCCAAAATGTCCGCCGCGCCGTCGCCATCAAAGTCGCCCAGCGTAAACGAGGGGTGGGCCTGGTTCGCAATGGGAAGGTCGTTCAAAAGGTAGGTATAGAACTGCCCTCCTGAAGGCTCGTTCGTCATGCTCACGTACAAGCGTAGATCGTGGACATCCCCGCTCGCTCCGCTGGGCTCGGCAGCAAGCAAGTCGTCCCGACCATCGCCGTTGACGTCGAGCGACGTGACATAGGGCGTGGCGGGGCCGCCGTTGAGCGGTTGCGCTGCTTGGTAGCCGGCGCCCGTATTCCAGCGGACTACCGGTAGACCCGGCTGCCCTTGGCTGGCCACCGGCGTCCAGACCACGTCGCGCAGCCCATCGCCGTTGAGGTCGGCCAGCTCGAACATCAGTGTGCTCGCGGCGTTGGCAATGTCCGTGCTCGTCGTCGTGAGCAGGCCGCTGTCGTCGAAATAGAGCAGTTTGGAGACACATCCGGCACCTGGCACCAAGAGCTCGCCACGTCCGTCGGAGTTGACGTCGACGCCGCGTACGGGGGCGACGCACACGTCGCTCTTGTCAAGAATTCCCGTGCTGATGGCATTTCCAAACGTAAACGCGGGCGGCCCGCTGTTGACGCGTACGCGCCACACGCCGTTGACCGACTCGAACATGTCCACCAGGCCGTCGCCGGTCAGGTCCACCAGGTCAACGCGTTTTTTCTGCTCCCAAGGCCCCTTGGAAAAGCCTTGCACTGCAGGCGACCAGCGCCAAAGGCTGTACGTCGTGAGGCCCCCCTCTTGCTTCATCGTGTAAAGCTCATAGGCTCCATCGCCGTCGATGTCGGTGGGGCGAGAGCCACCGAGGCGGACACCGATGTACGGGTTGTTGCACGTGCCGTTGCCGGTGGGCTGACAGATGGCCTTGGAGGCTTGACCCACCTCGATCTCGTGCGCCAAAGGGCCCGTGTCCGAAAGGCGAAGCATGAGGTGCCACACAAGCTTGCCCCACGCGGGGTCGGCGGGGCTTTGCGCAGGGATGCACTCGTAGTTGTCCCAATACAACGCGTCCGACCGACCGTCGCCGTCGACGTCAAACACCAACGCCCCTTCGTCGGGCGGCGGCTCCCAGCAAAAGCCTTGAGGAGAGAGCGCGGATTGGGCACCTTCGTCGATGACCGTGCTTGTCGTGGTGATATCGGCAAGCCCCCCCGGCTCACTGTCCCAGACAAATTCACGACCCCAGCCGCACGCACCTTCGGCGTCGCACAGCGTGACGCGCTGGAGCAACGCTCGGTACGACGTGCCGCTCAGCGTGTAGGTCAAGTTGTAGCGGTGCACCAAGCTTGGGGGTCCGCCAGGCGTACGCGGCGCGTACATCTCCACGGCCTGCAGGCGTTTGGTCAAACGCGAGCGCACGCCCGCGTTGAACATGAAAGGTTGGTCGAAGCCGAGCCGGTCTTCGTAGACGAATTCGACGCGCCGCTGGGGGGTGAGAGCCGGGTTTACGTCGGATCCGGTGTACCGAATGCGAGCCACGCGGTATTCGACGGTGTTTTGACCCGTCGGGTCCGGGTCGACCTCGTATTCGTAGAGCATGGTGTTGCCCGAGCGGTCGGATACTTTGCGTAGCAACCAAACCGGGTTGGCGTCGTGCCAGGTGACCGCAGCCGCGTTGTTGGACGGAATCTCCCGGCGCAACGCTGTGAGCGGCAGATAATCGTAGATCGCTCCGTCTTTGCGCAACACACGAAAGGACTCGGGCGCTGCCGTCCAGTTGCCATTGGGCACGTGGGCCTCGATGCGCGCCATCTCGTCTTGTTCGGTGCGAAACACAAGCGCGCCTAGGCTCGGGTCGTAGCCCAAGCTGCCGAGCTTCTTGCCATCCATGCAATAGGCGTCGGCAAAGCTCCAGTCGACCCCGTCGACCACGCCGTCAACCGCGAGGTTGCGCGGGCATCGTTCGATGGA
>CAYLJT010001098.1:0-2077 GCA_964383995.1 uncultured Polyangiaceae bacterium | reverse complement strand
CGTGAGCTCGGCCTGCTCTCGCTCGATCTGGCGGACTCGACGAGCGACGACGCGGCCAAGGCGTCCCACATCGACCGCGCCGCGAAGACGTTCCGCGCGCTGCTGTTGCAGAAGCTCGACGACACCGCCCCCATCACCAAGGCCGAGGTCTTCTACTACCTCGGTGAGGTGAGCGCCCTGCAGGGCGACAGCAAGAAGGCGATCCAGATGCTCGAGCGCGCGCTCGACAACGACAAAGAGCTGTCCAAGGCCAAGGAAATGTTGGCCAAGCTCAAGGGCAAGAGCGCGTAGGCGGAGGCTTTGGCGATGGGCCGGCTCGTTTCGATCGACGGGACGATTGTGCGGCCCGAAGAGGCCAAGGTCTCCGTTTACGACCGCGGTTTTCTGTACGGCGACAGCATCTTCGAGACCCTCCGCACCTACGGCGGCAAACCCTTTGCGCTCGACGAGCACATGGCTCGCCTCGTTGGCTCGGCGGAGCGCGTGGCCATCACGCTGCCCATCTCCATCGAGGTCATCGCGGCGCAAATCGCAGAGGTCCTGGCCGCCGCGCAAAACCCCGAGAGCAGCGTGCGCGTCATGGTCACGCGCGGCACGGGGCCCCTCGGTCTCGACCCCAATCTGGCTGAAAAGCCGCTGATCGTGATGATGGTCGAGCCCCTCTTGCCGCTCGCCACCGCGCTCTATCGCGACGGTGTCTCGGTCATCACGTTTCGCACCGAGCGCGCGTCCGACCACGCGCCCGGCGCCAAAGTCGGCAACTACCTGGCCGGGGTCCTGGCGATCAAGGCCGCCAAGGCGGTCGGAGCCCACGAGGCCATCCTGCTCGACGCATCGGGCCACGTCGTGGAAGGCACGACCTCCAACGTCTTCGCGCTGCGTGGCGGCGTCCTCCGCACGCCGAGCGAAGAGGCCGGCATCCTCGTCGGCATCACCCGCGCCGAGGTCCTCGAAGCGGCCCGCGGTCTTGGCCTCCCGGTCGACATGAGCCCGATGATCCCGGCCGATTTGCACGAGGCCGACGAGGTCTTCATCTCATCGACCATCCGCGAGATCGTGCCCGCCGTGCGCGTCGACGAGCGCACCGTCGGTGATGGGCGCCCGGGCCCCGTCACCCGCGCCCTGCACCGCGCCTTCCGCGAGCGCGTCGGCCTCGGCGAACGGCCCATGCCCTGGGAACCGATGGTTTGAGCCCAAACCATCGGGCCTAAGCGCGAGCCGAAGCCCGCGCGCTCAGAACGCGACGTCGTTGAGGGCGGGCGTAGCCTCGGCCTCGGGCGGCGCGCTCGGGCGCTCGCTCGGCGTGGTGACCAACATGAAGCGCGACTCGCGACGGCGCGCCGCCTGCTCCGACAGGATCAGGATCGCGACGTACGAGTAGCCAATCGTGAACAGCGAAGCGAAGGGCGTCGCGAACCAGTGGCCGGTTTGCAGCGATTGCACGACCGCCGCGAAGGAGAGCAGCGCGAGGGCGATCTCGGCCATCGGCAGATCGGCGCGGGCGCGGTAGCGGCCCTTCTTGATGCCGTGCTTGGGCGTCCGCACGAACTCGCCGGACATGCTGCGCAGGCCTTCGAGGACGGCCTTGGACAGGTGGGGCGAGAGGCCCGTGCCGAGCGCGATGATCACCGGCAGCCGCTTGAGCGCGCCCCAGCGCGAACGACCCTGGGCCGTCTCGGCCAACATGTAGAACGCCACGAGCGAGCCCGTGGTGCCGATGCACAGCGGCAAGTCCACGAGCAGCATGGTGAGCGCGTTGGTCGCGGGCATCAGCATCAACGCCGGCAAAAGCAGCACGCTGAGCAGCAACAGCAGCGGGTAGGCGAAGTGCGGCGTGAGGTGGAAGAACGCTTCCACGCGTTGCGCGAGCGTGAGCTTCGAGCGCAGCACGGTGCCCATCAGTTTGCGCGCGGTTTGCACCGTGCCCTTGGCCCAGCGGTATTGCTGCGCGCGAACGGCCGACAGGTCTTCCGGCACCTCGGAGGGCGAGACGACGTCGGGTCGGTAGATGAAGCGCCAGCCCGCGAGCTGCGCGCGGTACGACAAATCGAGGTCTTCGGTGAGCGTGTCGTGCTGC
>CAYLJT010001097.1:0-2100 GCA_964383995.1 uncultured Polyangiaceae bacterium | reverse complement strand
CAGAGCTTCACCGCTCCGGGGCTTTGGTGCTTTTGGAGCCTGTGTCCGCGGATCGCAGCCTTCGCCCGATGTCGACCGATGTCTCCGGTGTGCCCCTCGGCACGGAGGAAGGGCGGGCTTTCTTCCAAGACCGACTCGCGCGGTTCGCGTTCACGTCGTTCTGCCTGTCGTTGTTTTTCTACGTGGGCGTCGCGGCCCTCGCCGGGGCTTTCTTGCCCAACGCCACGGCGGCGTTGTTGTTCTTCTCGCCCGATCGACTGCTCCACGCGGCGAGCCTCGTTCCAAGCTTGGGGGTGTTCGTCGCCCTGCGCCGTCGACGATTTTCCGAACGCGCGCTCGTCGCCGCCGACTTCGCGGTGACGGTCCCGCTCGTCACGATCTTCGCGGTGATGGTTGCGTTTGGGGCCGATCCGAACCGCGACGGGCTCACCCTTCAGCTCATCATGATGGTGGCGCTGATGGCTCGCACGGTGCTGATCCCGAGCTCGGGACGACGCACAGCGGCGATCGGTCTCTTGTGCGCGGTGCCCGTGCTGGCATCGACGTTCAGCGCTGGGGGAACGATGAGCGCGTCGTACGGCCTGCTGTGGACCACCGCGACGATCGTGACGACGACGCGCACCTCGCGGCTCATTTTTGGGCTGCGCCGCAAGGCTGCCGAGGCTCGGCGTCTCGGACAATACGTGCTCGAAGAGAAGCTCGGCGAGGGCGGCATGGGCGCGGTGTACCGCGCGAGCCACGCGATGTTGCGGCGCCCGACGGCCATCAAACTGCTGCCCAAGGAGCGCGCGGGCGAGGCGCTCATCGCGCGTTTCGAGCGCGAAGTTCAGCACACGAGCATGCTCACGCACCCGTCGACGGTGACCATCTTCGACTACGGTCGCACGCCCGACGGCGTGTTTTACTACGCGATGGAGCTCCTCGAAGGCGTGGACCTTCAACGCCTCGTGGAGCACCAAGGGCCTCAGGATCCACGGCGCGTGGTGCACGTGCTCGCGCAGGTTTGTGGCTCCCTCGCCGAGGCCCACGAGCGGGGTCTCGTGCACCGCGACGTGAAGCCCGCCAACATCATGTTGTGTGAGCGTGGGGGCGCGCACGACGTGGCAAAAGTGCTGGATTTTGGCCTCGTGAAGGAGGTCAAAGGTTCGAGCGACGGGGCGGTGAGCATGACGGACACGCTGCTCGGCACGCCGCTCTACATGGCGCCCGAGGCGCTCACGAGCCCGGACACCATGGATGGTCGTGGGGACCTCTACGCGGTGGGCGCCGTCGGCTACTTCATGCTCGTCGCGGAGCCGGTTTTCGCAGGACAAACGATCGTCGAAATTTGCGCTCACCACCTGCACTCGAAGCCCGCGCGCCCCTCGGAACGTCTCGGACACGACCTGCCTAGCGCGCTCGAAGACGTGCTGCTCGCGTGCTTGGCGAAGCGCCCCGACGACCGCCCAAGCTCCGCTCGAGCCCTGCGCGACGCGCTGCTCGCCTGTGGCCTTGCGCCGTGGACCGAGGCCGAAGCAGAGGAGGCCTCGCGGTCGTTGCCGAAGGCTCTGAGCGCCTCGGAAGAACGCGATATCGGCTCGCTCAAGACCGAGCTGGCCGTGGATTTCGACGACCGGCCCTAGTACGGCGGACCCTTGCCAGGCGCCTCCGTGTCCCCTAACGGAGCGCTCCATGGCCCTCTCCCCTGCCCTGCGCGCGTCGCTCGAAGACATCATCGCCAAACACCCGATCGTGCTCTTCATGAAGGGCACGCGCGAGGCCCCCGCCTGCGGATTTTCGGCGTCGGTGGCGGGCATCCTGGACGAGCACGGGGCAAGCTACGAGACCGTCAATGTGCTCACGAGCCCCGAGCTGCGTGAGGGCATCAAAGAGCTCTCTCAATGGCCTACGATTCCGCAGCTCTATGTAAAGGGCCAGTTCGTGGGCGGCGCGGACATCGTTCGTCAAATGGCAGTCACGGGGGAGCTTTCGGGGCTCCTGGGCGGCAGCACGGCTGAGCTCAAGCCCCCTTCGATTCAACTGACGGACGCGGCCAAGAAGGCCTTCGCCAGCGCGCTCGCCGACGCGAGCGGCGAGGTGTTGCACCTCGAAGTCAGCCCT
>CAYLJT010001096.1:0-2105 GCA_964383995.1 uncultured Polyangiaceae bacterium | reverse complement strand
CCAGCGGTCATGTTGATCGAGCTGGCGCTGGCGTCGCAGCTCTCGATAAGCACCTTCGGTCTCGGCTTTCTCGGCGGTTCCACGTGGGATCCCGTGCGCGAGCAATTTGGAGCCTTCCCGTTCATTTTTGGCACCGTCGTCTCTTCGCTCTTGGCCCTCGCCTTGGCGGTCCCGGTCTCTTTGGGCGAGGCCATCTTCCTGTCCGAGATCTCTCCGCCCTTCCTTAAGAAGCCGTTGAGCTTCCTGGTCGAGCTGCTGGCCGCGATTCCGAGCGTGGTGTACGGCTTTTGGGGCATTTTCGTGCTCGTGCCCTGGCTGCGCGAGACGGTTCAGCCCTGGCTTCAGGCCCACTTCGGCTACCTGTCCTTCTTCCAGGGTCCCCCCCTCGGCTTCGGCATGATGGCGGCCGGTATCATCCTGGCCGTGATGATCGTTCCTACCATCGCGTCCATCTCGCGCGAGGTGTTGCGCGCGGTGCCGGAGACCAACCGCGAGGCGGCGGTGGGCCTCGGCGCCACGCGCTGGGACGTCATTCGCCACGCGGTGCTGCCGACGGCGCGCTCAGGCATCCTGGGCGCGGTGATCCTCGGCCTGAACCGCGCGCTTGGCGAGACCATGGCGGTCACCATGGTCATCGGCAATCGCCCCAAGGTGGCGTCTTCCCTGTTCGATCCGGCCTACACCATGGCCAGCGTGATCGCCAACGAGTTCGCCGAAGCGGACTCGGACGTTTACCTGTCGGCGTTGGCCGAAATTGGCCTGCTGCTCTTCGTCGTCGCGCTGATCATGAACTTGATCGCGCGTTGGTTGGTCGGCACGGTGGCCGCGCGGGGAGCGCCCAAGGCGTCATGAGCGAGAAGGCGCCCTTGTCCGAGACAGACTCGCCCCATGGCTCGTTGCTCGAGCCCTCGCGGAGCGCGCGCATTCGCCACTTGCGCAGCGAGCTCTGGACGGGCCTGTGCTCCGCCTCCGCCGCCCTGGTGCTCATCCCGCTGATCTCGGTCCTCGTGTACATCACCGTGCGCGGCGCACCGGGCCTCAACGCAGCCTTCTTCACCAACCTACCCACCCCCGTCGGCGAGCCCGGCGGTGGCATGGGCAACGCCGTCCTAGGCACGTTGGTGCTCATCGCGCTCGCCTGTCTGTTCGGCCTGCCGGTCGGCATCGGCGCGGGCATCTACCTCGGCGAGGTCGGTCGCGGACGCTTGGCGAGCGCCATTCGCTTCATCGCCGATGTGCTGGCGGGGGTTCCTTCCATCACGATCGGCGTCTTCGTGTACACGCTGATGGTCGTCACGATGAAGCGCTTCTCGGCCATCGCCGGTGGCATCGCCCTCGCCATCGTGATGTTGCCCACGGTGGTACGCACCACCGAAGAGCTAGTCAAGCTCGTGCCAGGCCACCTGCGTGAAGCGTCCTTGGCGCTGGGGGTGCCCCAGTGGCGAACAGCCCTGTTTGTCACGTTGCGCTCCGCGGCGCCGGGCATTCTGACGGGCATCATGCTGGCCATCGCGCGCATCGCAGGGGAAACAGCGCCCCTCTTGTTCACGGCCTTCGGCAGCCGCTACTGGATTGAGGCCCTGGATCGACCGACGGCGTCTTTGCCCGTCCAGATTCTGTCCTACGCCACCTCGCCCTACGCCGACTGGCAGGCTCAGGCCTGGACCGGGGCCTTTGTCCTCGTGTCCATCGTGCTTCTGCTCAACCTCGTCGCCCGCTTCGCGACGTCCCGGAGCACATGAAACCCATCGCGTTTTCGCCGCCCCCGCCGGCCGTCGAGCCCGACCGACCCATCAAGATGTCGGCGAGCGGGCTCAACGCCTATTTTCGGGCGTTTCACGCCATCCACGACATTCACCTGCGCATCCCCGAGCGCAACGTGACCGCCATCATCGGCCCCTCGGGCTGCGGAAAATCCACGTTTTTGCGCTGTTTGAACCGCATGCACGAGGTCACGCCCGGCGCCCGCGCCGAGGGCAAGGTGCTGCTCGACGGCATCGACATCTACGATCGGCGCGTGGACCCCGTGCGCCTGCGCAGACGCGTCGGGATGGTGTTCCAGAAGCCGAATCCGTTTCCGACGATGTCGATCCGCGACAACGTGC
>CAYLJT010001095.1:0-2110 GCA_964383995.1 uncultured Polyangiaceae bacterium | reverse complement strand
CTTGCCATGGTCGACGCGCACCACGATGTCGCCCTCTCTCAATCCCGCGCGCGCGGCGGGGCCCTTGGGGTCGAGGCCTTGCACGACGTGATCTTCCCGTTCTTCCGTCTTTCCCTCGTCGAAGCCTAGCTCGATGCCCAGGTAGGTCTTCGGCTCGCCGCGAAAACAGGGGCCCAACGCGGTTTTTGGCAAGGGTACGATCTTACCTTTCTGGATGGCCTCCTCGAACAGTTTGGCCTCGTCGTCGCCCAGGTGCTTCGTCAGCGCCGCCAGCCACGCGTCGTTGCCGAGGGCGCTGTTCTTCTTCCTGGCTTCGGCCAAAAGCTCTACCAATACCTGGCTCAGGCCTTCTTTCCCGTTCGATTTTTCGCGCAAACGCGCGTCCACGCCGTTGGCGTACAGGGCGCCTCGCGCGATCAACAGCGGCACAACCCCGGGGGCGTCCAGGCTGCTGGCAAGGTCGGCGTTGTTGTCCTTTGCGCGCTTCGAGGTGACCGCCTTCGCCGACAGGCTTTCGGCCTCGCTGGCCACCTCGTCGGGGGCCAAGAGGCCGTAGCGAAACAACAGATCACGCGCGAAAAAGCGCGCCAAACCGCCTGAAAACCACAGGGCTTCGCCGCCCCGTTCGCCCTCGGGACCTACCCACAGCTCGCCGCCCACGAAGCGCTGCACGAGGGCGGTGGCTACGGCGATGCGCACGGGCGCGGACCACGATTCGCCGGGCGCTACGTGGAGCAGTACACCTCCAGAACGGCGGGTGACGTCGAACTGACCTACCTGCCTCGTGTCCGTGACAATCAAGAGCGTGGAAGGGCTGCGGCTCGGGGATGCCATCACCTGACCGAGGGCGGTACGGAACGACGCCACGTCCGCGCAAACGGGCCTGGGATCGAAGGCGGTGTAGCCTACCCACGCGGCTTCGTCGTGGCCTTCGGGGGCGTCGAACACGGCGGTTCCCATGGGCCCAGCGATGAAGGTGGCCTTGCGCAGGTCGGACCCTTTGGCCACCAGGGTCTTGACCTTGCCAAGGCCAAACGACGATGCGACCCCCGTTTGCCCCGCACCCAGCCTGCCCGCATCGAGGGTCAGCACCACCTCGACGTCTGCGCTTTCGAAGCTGATGGGCAGGGGTAAGGTCGCTTCCCCCCGCACCTCGAAGCGGTCTGGATCCACGTGGACCCACGCCGGGGCAGGGGGCGCTGCGGCGCGCGACGGGATGTGCGCGACCACCGTCACCGGGCCTTCGGGCTCACGACTCAAGGTCAGTGTGCCGGGCTTCAGCGACGCAAACGGGATGGCGCCCTTCGCGTCGTGGACGGTCGTGCGATTGAGGTCGAAGAGCCTCGGATCCTGCACCGAAAACGTGCGAAGGTCGTTGGCTGGTCCCTCGGCGACGACCGTGACATCGAGGCTCGCGGCGTCGTCGGCGGGCCTGAGCGTGATGGTCAGTTTGGGGGAGACGCTGGGGGCCGGGCTGGAGGATTTTGTCTCGGACAGCGCGGGGGCTGGCTGTCTCGTCGGGACCTGGACCGACGCCGCAGGTTGGGCGCCGCAGGCGCTGAGCGCGAGGGCGAAGAGGCAGAGGCGCCGCATGGGGAGGTTCCCTATTGGGCCAGCCGACTGCGGAAGAACGCGTTGTATTGCGGATCGTTATACCGCTCGAAGTCGATGGCGAACGGACGCAGCGTGGTCACGCCGTCTTTGTGCTCGATGGTCAGGGCCTTGGGCGTCACCTCGCGGTAGTTGCTGGTGGCGGGTAGGTCGGCGTTGTCCTTGCCACCTGCCGAAAACAGCGAGATGAGCGTGGCCTCCGGGTCGTCGTAGATGCGGCGGAAACCCTCGGTGACGCGCTCGTGGCCGCGAATCATGGTGGACAGGCCAAGACGGTTCATGAAGGTCTTGAATTGCCTCTTGCCAAAGGGGAAGCGCGCATTGGCCTTTTGCAGCTCCAAGGGTACGAAGTCCGAGTCGCTCGGGTCGCTCCACAACATTTGAAAGCGCACCTCGGGGTCGTTCAGGTCGCCGGGGCCGTGCACCTTGTCGGCGAAGGTGTCGTCGCGCGGAATGCCAGCGTGGACAAAGAGCGTGCGGTCGAAGACAAGCGTGTTGG
>CAYLJT010001094.1:0-2113 GCA_964383995.1 uncultured Polyangiaceae bacterium | reverse complement strand
CTGGGAGACCGTCGTTCGCGCGCGGTGACGCTGGGAGACATCGCGCGGATCCTGACGGCCAAGGGCGAGGTGGACGAGGCTCTCAAGCTGCACAGGGAAGCGTTTGCCGTCTACGAGGCGCTGGGAGACCGTCGTTCGCGCGCGTTGACGCTGAACGACATCGCTGGAATCCTGATGGACAAGGGCGATGTGGACGAGGCCTTGAAGCTGTACCGTGAAGTGCTTGTGGCGGTGGAAGCGCTGGGCGACCGTCGTTCGCGCGCGGCGACTCTGAACAACATCGCCCTCATTCACATCAAACGCAACAACCTACCCTCCGCGCTTCCGCTTCTTCGTGAGTCGTACGATATTCTTTCGCAGCAAGGAGATGCACGCGGTATTGCCTTCGTCGGTCAGGCCCTCGCCTACGTGCTCATCAACACAGGGTCTCCCAAAGAAGCCGAGCCGATCGTCGAGCGAGCCGCCGCGGCACTCGACAAGATCGGTCAGCCTGACAAAGCGGCTGCAACACGCGCCCTCCTGAAACCAGCGCCCGCTAAGACTCCGTGACGATTCCCACGGCTTTTGCGAGGGTGTAAGGTTCGGTGGCGCCCGAAAGACGTAGATCAGGTCTCGTCGTCGTCCAGACGGACGGGTGGGTTTTTGGTCCACTCGGCGTACTTCCGCCGAACGTACGCGAAGCGCTCCTTCGCCGTTGGGTAGCGACCCTTGAACCACCTTACCAGGTCGGCGAGCTCGGCAATCTCTTCGTCGGTGGGCGGCACCGCCATGCGGCGCTCGTACTCTTCCAGGGTCAGAGGTGTTTCGCAGCGCTCGGCTATCTCGGGGGCAAGCTGTTGGCGTTTCATGCGTCGGACCCCGCGATGTGTTTCAACTTCTGCAGCAGCTCGATGTCATCGACATCTTTGGGTCGTAGGGACCAGCGTTTGGTTAGGATGAGGTCTTCGAGCGAGGGCAGAAATATGGACACGCGGTCCGAGTAGCGCACGGCTCGGCGCCGCTCCCAAGCATCGTCGAATTGCAGCACCGTTCCGTCCTTGGTCGAGGCTCGGCGGGCCACCAAGACATCTACACGTTCGTCGCCCTCGAGCACGTAGCGTCCGACCTTGCGGGCCTCGTCGGGCGAACGATTTGGGAAGAGGTCCAACGCCGCAACCGCGGTATTCAGCGCGGCCGCGTCTTCAGCATGAATCCAAAGGTCGTAGTCTGCCGTGAGAACTGGAATGCCGAGGGCTACAAGAGCGCGGCGACCTATCAGCAGTGCCCGAGCACCGCTGGCGATGATTGCCGCAAACAGCTCTTCTTCGTCAAACGTGGAAGCCTGCACGCAAGCATTGTACGCCGCCTCGGCTGCGATTTCACCCGCAAACGACGCCGCCGAGGGATTTGGAAACCCAGCTCGTGTCACCTCCTGAAAAGCGCCACTCCCGAGCCCCGTTACATCTCCGCCTCCAGGGGCGGCTATCCTTCGGCGACAGTCACGGAGCGGCATATTGAAGAAACCTAGTCGATGCGCCGCACGCCAAAGGGGTGCAAAAGACTCGGTCGATACTTGGGCAGGCTCAAAGCTCTCCGCATCCTTCTGACGCGTCCCAACCAACGCGCCCGCGTAGGTCCAAACGCGCTCTACCGACGCCCAGCGGCCTCCAGGCCGAAATTGCCCCACAAAAAGCCTTCCCAAGCCCGGCACAAGCAGTGCTTAATACCCGAGGTTCACCTCCGGAGGCACCCATGTCGCCAACCCGCGCCGTCCCGCGCTGGCTCTTGCTTGTTGTTGTGACCCTGACCCTGGCAGTCGGTTGCGGCGCCGCTTCCGTCGAGCCCCAACTACCCAACGGGCCCAAGTCTTTGCCTGCGTCAGTGGCCGCGCAGAAGGCCACGCGGCCGACGATTGTGCGTGTCGATGGCAAGCTGTGGGTGGTGGGCCTGCCCGAAAAGCACGGTTGGGCGCGTCAGCGGCGTGCGTTGTTGACCAAACACGCGGCCGAGCTGGGGTCGGATGTCAAGGTTGGTGTGGTGGTGGTTCTGGACGACAGCTACGCCACGGCGGCGCCTGTAGGGATTGTGTATGAAGAGCCGGGGGCGTCGTTCGATGGGGCGCAGGCGCACGTGG
>CAYLJT010001093.1:0-2114 GCA_964383995.1 uncultured Polyangiaceae bacterium | reverse complement strand
GAAGCCTCGCGTCCGACGGCGGTCAACCTTGCCTGGGCGGTTCGAGCTTGCCTTGCCGAGGCCCGGCGCCAGAGGACCTTGCCTTCGGCCCAGAGGGTCGAACACATGGCGCGCTTCGCGCGGAAGATCCACAGCGACGACGTCGACGCGTGCCGAACCCTGGGGGCTACGGGGGGCGCGCGCCTCCCTGCGGGGGGCACCATCTTGACCCACTGCAACGCAGGCGCCCTCGCGACGGGCGGCTACGGCACCGCCCTCGGGGTTATCCGCGGGGCCGTCGCGCAAGGGAAGAACGTCAAGGTCCTGGCCTGCGAGACCCGCCCTTACCTTCAGGGCGCGCGCCTCACAGCATGGGAGCTTCACCGCGACGGCATTCCGGTCGAGGTGATCACCGACAGCATGGCCGGTTGGTTCATGAAGCAAGGTCAGGTTCACGCCGTCGTGGTGGGCGCCGATCGCATCGCGAAAAACGGCGATGTCGCCAACAAAATCGGCACCTACGCCCTGGCTTGCTTGGCTGAGAAGCACCGCTTGCCCTTCTACGTGGCCGCGCCGGCCAGCACCGTCGATCTTGCCACGGCGTCCGGGGCCGACTTCGTCGTGGAAGAGCGGAGCCGCGCCGAGGTCGCCGTGATCGGGAGCAAGGTCCTGTTACCGGAGGGCGTGGGCGTCCGTCATCCCGCCTTCGACGTGACCCCCGCCGAGCTGATTACGGCCTTTTTCAGCGAACGGGGCGAGGTCTCGCCGGGGGAGATCGCGGCTCGCTTCGCCTGACGATCTTGCCAAGGCAAGGTGCGTCTTACCTTCCCTCTTTGTACGCGCGCACCGCGTTCACCACGGCGTCCGCGAGCTTCTGACGGTAGTCGGCCTTGGCAAGACGGGACTCGTCCTCCGGGTTGGAGATGAAGGCCGTCTCGAACAACGCGGCCGGCATGTCGGTCCCCGCCAGCACGAAGAAGCGTGCCGAGCGCACGCCCTGGTCTTTGGTGTCGGCGTAACGCTCGCCCAGGGAGGCCATCGCGCTCTGCTGCAAGAGCTCACCGAAATGGCGGGAGCGTGTGGCCACCTCGCCCGCCGAGAGGGTCTGAAAGAGGGCTGCCGCGTCGATGGCGCCCGGAAGCGGCCCCTTGACCAGGTTCTCACGAGCTTCCAGGGCCGTAATCCCGTCGTTTCGAGCGCGATCGAGGACGTAGGTAGACGCTCCGCGGGCGACGCCATCCTCGGAGGCGTTGCAGTGAATCGACACGAACAGGTCGGCGTGAAACGCGTTCGCCCTGGCGGTGCGACCTTCCAGCGGAATGTAGCTGTCGTCGTCCCGCGTCAGGACCGCTTCGAGCTTCAGCTCGTGGGAAAGGAGCGTGGCGACCCGGTGCGCGATGTCGAGCGTGACATCTTTCTCTTTCAGACCGGTCGGTCCCACCGCGCCGTCGTCGGTGCCGCCATGCCCAGCGTCGATGGCCACCCGGCGCACCCCCGGCGCCTGCGCGGACGGCGCCCGGGGGGAGGCGACGTCGATCACGATACGGAAAGGGTCGGGCAAGTAGAAGACCCGACGACGCAGACCCCCGGCGGCAAGATCCATCACGACGCGTGTCGCCCCGGGTTGGACCCCTACCCGGACCTTCGTGATCGGCCCGCCGATGGCCGTTTCTTTGGCGATTCCGCGGCTCGTGGCCTTCTCGATGTCCACGAACAAGCGGGGTGAGACCGCTCCCGGGTTGTCTGCGTCGAGCACACCTACCTTGAACAGCGCCGGATCGGACAGGCGCAGAACGACCCGCGAGACGTCGTTTCCACCGTAAGGATCGATGCCGACGAGGCGCGTGGGACCGGCGGGTTGGCTGGACGCGGCGGGCGCCACCACGAGAGATGCTGGACTCTCACCCGAGGAGGCCGGGCTCGGCGCGCCCGAGGCAGCGGGCGGAGACGCAACGGGTATGGCAGCGTACATCCCGCGCTCAGCGTCCTTTTCGAGGCTGCGCAGAGCGTCCCCCGAGGGACGGTAAGCGTCCGCGGCGGAGAGCAGGCGGTCGAGGTCGTCGAGGCACGGCGAAGAGCCCGATCCAAGGGCCGCGTGGTGCTTGCGCGCGGCCAGGTAGAGCTCGCGAAATGCG
>CAYLJT010001092.1:0-2118 GCA_964383995.1 uncultured Polyangiaceae bacterium | reverse complement strand
CCAAGGGCCTCGTCTACACGCTGCTTCGCCGCCTGGAGCGCGAGCGGCGAGCGATCCTGGGGCCCGTCCAGAAGCCCCACGATCGCGTGCGCGACGAGGTCCTGCGCAGCCCAAGGCTGCGCTCCGTCATCGCCGACCTTGCCGGCGACGACGCCGAAAAGCGCGCCGAAGCTCAGGAGAAAGCGCGCCACATGCTCACCGCGATGGAAGCCGCCCCCGACACGGGTGTCCTGCGCGGCCTGGAGATGGTAGCCGACGTGCTCGCGGAGCAGGTGTACACCGGAATCGATGTGGACAAGCGCGGCCTGCAGAAGGTCCGCGAGGCTGCCAAAAAGGGCACCGTCGTCTTTTTACCCAGCCACAAAAGCCACGTCGACTACCTGCTCCTCTCCTTCGTGCTGCGGAAAAACGCCCTGCAAACCCCGCTCGTCGCCGCGGGAGACAACCTGTCCTTCTTTCCGGTAGGTCCATTGTTCCGGCGCGCGGGAGCGTTCTTCATTCGCCGCAAAGTCAAGGGCGACAAGCTCTACGCCATCGTGATGGATGCCTATGTCCGGCGCCTCATCCGGGACGGTTGGGCCCTCGAGTTTTTCCTTGAGGGAGGTCGGTCTCGGACAGGCAAGCTCCTCCCGCCCCAGGTCGGTCTCCTGAACATGGTGGTCGACGCAGCCCTCGGTGTGGAGGGCCGCGAGGTGACGTTTGTCCCCGTCAGCATCGGCTACGAGCGCATGATGGAAGAAGGCGCCTTCGCCAGGGAAGCGTCGGGGTACGCCAAGACGCAGGAGGACGCCCGCGCGCTGCTCGAGCTGCGCCGTGTCCTGCTTGAGAAGTACGGTCGTGCCAACGTCATGTTCGGCGACCCCATCGAGCTGTCCACCCTGGTCACCGAGGGCGGCGGGCTCGCTGAGGTGCAGAGACCCCCCAAACGAAGGGCCCTGGTCTCCCGCCTAGCTTACCGCGTGATGCACGAGATCAACCGCGTCGCGGCGGTGACACCGGGGGCCGTCGTGGCGCTTGTGCTCTTGAGCCACGCCGGTCGCGGCCTCCGCCATCGCGACCTTGCCGTGCGCTGCGAGAGGCTCATCTTCGAGCTGAGAAAACGAGGCTCCACCCTCGTGCCCAAGCTTCAAACGTCGAGCGAAGCGTCCATCGAGGACGCCCTCCACGAAGCCCTGCTGCTCTATGTGCGCGCGGGCATCGTGCTCGTGCACGTGCCGGGAGACACGTTGACGAAGGGCCCCAGCAAGCGCGCGAGCCTCGTGCGCGGGGACGACGTCGTCTACCGTGTCCCGGACGAGAAGCGCATTCTGCTCGACTACCCGAAAAACACCATCGTGCACCTGTTCGTCGAGCGGGCGCTCGTCGCCGTGGCCACCATGGGCTGCGACCTACCCGTCGAGATCGCCGACGTCGAAGCCAAGGTCAGAGGTCTCTCCAGGCTCTTCAAATACGAGCTGACCTTCCGCGCCGACGATACCTTCGAGGACATCTTCGCGGGCACCTTGACGGCCATGGTAGACGATGGCGAGCTGACCCGCGACGGCACGCGTCTCGCCCTAGGGCCGGGCCACGATGGTCAGGACGGGCGCGCGTGGGTGTCGTTCTACGCCGCCATTTTGCGCAGCTTCCTGGAATCTTACCTCGTTGCGGCCCGCGCAACGCGCCTCCTCGCCGAGGGCCCCCTCAGCGAAAAAGAGCTCGCGGAGCGCGCCCTGCGCGTGGGTGAGCACATGTTCTTGGGCGGCGAAATCGAGCGCTCCGAGGCCGTGAGCCAACCCGTGCTAGAGACCGCGCTTTTTGCCTTCGTCGACCAAAAGTGGCTAGAAAAAAGGGAAGGTAAGCTGGTACTCTCCAACCCTACCCTAGCCATCGAGACCGAGGTGTCCAAATACCTCCGGCGTCGCAGCGGAGAGCTTTACGCATGAAACGCCTCGTTTTGGCTTGCTTCGCGCCGTTTTGGCTGGGCTGCATGGGCGCGCCGACGCCCCTTGCCCCGGGCATCCATGGCACCATGGGTGTGCCCCACAATGGCAGCCTGACAGGCGGGCAAGCGCTGCCCAAAAAGGGAGACGGCTACCGGTTGCTCCGCGACAACGACGTTCGTTGGGGGACACCGCG
>CAYLJT010001091.1:0-2142 GCA_964383995.1 uncultured Polyangiaceae bacterium | reverse complement strand
GTAGAGCGTGCCCTGCACGAGCCACTTCGCACCTTCGACCTTCTTGGCCTCTTGCTCGAAGATTTCGATGAACACGCGGCCGATGATTTTGCGCTTCTTCTCGGGGTCGGTGACGCCCGCGAGCTCGGACAAGAACTGCTCTTTGGCGTTGACGACGTCGAGCTTGAGGTGGAAGTGCTCGCGGAAGGTCCGCTCGACGGTCTCGGCTTCGCCCGCGCGCAAGAGGCCGTTGTCGACGAAGATGCAGGTGAGCCTGTCGCCCAACGCACGCTGGCAGAGCACCGCCGCGACGGAGGAGTCGACGCCGCCCGACAGGCCCAAAATCGCGTGCTCGTTCGGGCCCACGCGGGCCGCCACGCGCGCCACGGCGTCCTCGACGAAGGAGGCGGGGGACCACGAAGCATCGAGCTTGGCCACGTCGAACAAGAAGGCCCGGAGGATGTCGACGCCTCGCTCGGTGTGCGCAACCTCGGGGTGAAATTGCAGGCCGTAGATGTTCTTCTCGGGGCAGGCCGAGGAACAAGAGGGCGCGCCGCGGCTGGTCCCGATGGCTGTATGACCAGGAGGCAATTTTGTAATACGGTCGCCGTGGCTCATCCAGACAGCGATGTCTTCACCCTCCAGCAAGCGACCGAAGACGCCCGCGCTGGCCTCGACGTGCACCGTCGCGCGACCGTACTCACCCTCATCGCCGCGCTCGACGCGCCCCCCGGTGAGGTGCGCCAGGAGCTGGAAGCCGTAGCAGATGCCGAGGATGGGCAATCCCAGGTCGAAGAGCTTCGGATCGACGCGCGGTGCCCCTTCTCCGTAGACGCTCGCCGGGCCGCCGGACAGAATGAGGGCCCTGGGATGCAAAGCCATGAGCGCATCGAGGGCCATGTCGTACCGATGGATCTCGCAGTAGACCCCAGCTTCGCGCACCCTACGGGCGATGAGCTGGGTGTATTGAGAGCCGAAGTCCAAGATGACGACGAGGCTCGCCTTGGCCGATTGCATGGGGGGCGCCTATCACGGCCGGTGGGGAGCCGAAAGGCAGCGCTCATCGCGGCCGTTTGCCTTGGTACGGTGGGTTGCGACGCGCCGCCTGCGCCGGCCCAAGCGCTCGCTTATCGCGTCGGCGCAGTGCAACTGGAGGGCGCCGAGGCCGTGGCCGTGTCGGCCCTGGCCGACGGCAGCGCCATCGTACTGTCGGCGTTCTCGGGGCCCCTCGACATGGGCGGTCAGAAGCTCACGAGCAAGTGTCGGCTCGGGGAGCACCCGATAGACCTTGCGCTCGTGCGTTTGGACGCGGCGGGCGTGGGCCAGTGGTCGCGCCAGATCCCCTGCGCCGAGCCCACCGCGATGACCGTCGCGCCGGACGGCGACCTGCTGATCGCGGGGATTTACCGCGACGTCGTGGACTTCGGAGAGGGGCCCGTGATGCCCGCGCCGGGGAGCCGCTGCGTGTTCTTTTTGAGGCTCGATGCGCAGGGCAAGAACCGTTGGGTGCGCACCTACGTCTCCCCCCGTTCGCAACGTGTCTCGGACATCGCGATCGACGCCGCAGGCGACATCGTGCTGACCGGGGGGCTGATGGGCTCGGCGCAGGGCGGCGTGCCCCTCGGGGCCCACGACGCGCAGCCGATTTTGCCGGACAAAGTGAACCTGATGGTCGGCAAGCTCGGCCCCACGGGCGAGCCGATTTTCGGGCGCGTTTTCCCCTCGGCGATCTGGCAAACGCCGAGGCTCGCCGTGGACGCCGCGGGCAACATCGCGGTGATCGCAACGCTGCGCAGCAACCGCACCGATTTGGGCGCCGGTCGCATCGGGATCGACGGCGGCGTCCTGGTCGGGCGCTTCGATCGCGACGGCAAGACGCTGTGGGCGAAGGTGTTTGGCAATCGCCCCGACGCGGTCCACGACGTCGACATCGACGAGGACGGCTCGCTGCTCATCGTGGGCGAGACCGCGTCAGCCATCGATTTCGGAGGCGGAACGGTCGGGCATGGAGCTGGCGAGGACGCCACCGATCCGGTCGTGGTGAGGCTCGACGCCGCAGGCGCCCACCGCGCCAGCCGCGCCCTGGGGAGCAGCACGATGTTTGGCACGGCGACGGACGCCTCCGGCACGTCCATTGTCTCGGACAAGGCGGGCGGCGCCTGG
>CAYLJT010001090.1:0-2146 GCA_964383995.1 uncultured Polyangiaceae bacterium | reverse complement strand
TCCATCAGCGTCGTGCACTGGCGCGCGTGCGCGAGCTGGCTGTCGTTTTGGCGAGCGACCTGGTCGGCAAAGGCACTGGCGAACTTGACGACCTTCTCACTGACGTCGGCGCTGGCCCAGCGAAAGAGCACCGCGTGGTAGACCAGGCGCAAGGCCGCCTTCAGCGCGTCTTTGCGCGTTTGCTCGGTGAAAAGCTCCTCGTCGGCGGCCATTTGGGTGCGCACCAGCGCGTCGTTCAGGAGCACTTGTTCGCATACGCGCAGCCGAACGTCCAGTTTCAGTGACTCGAACTCGCGAAGCGCGGGCTCGACCGGGCTGGTTGTGGTCTGGGCGCAGCCCAGGGAGGTGGCGGTGGCCAGCACCGCGGCCAAGAACAGGTGACGGAGTCGCATGAGACGAACGGAGCCTTTGCGTGCGAGGGCGGACGCCCGATGGGCGTCGATGGCTCGTCTAGCGCGTCATGTTTAGGCGGTCGCCGTTCGGCCCTGCCGGCGCAGGTGCGGCGCCTGGTGGGCATCGCGCCAGGTCAAGAAGAATCGCCACAGCGCAAAGGCGCTGCCCAGTCCGTAGAGCACCAGTGCGCCTACCGAAAAGGCGCCCAACACGAAGAAGGTGGCGGCATCCCCCGCGGCCGCGCCGCGCGCCGCGTTGACGAGTGCCACCGAGACCGGCGCGCCGGTGGCCAGGATAAGGAGGCCGCTCACCAGCCGCAGCAGGCATCCGTAGCCGTCCTCGCGCAGCAGGGCGAACGCGTCCAGGAAGTTCACCACCGACCAGAGGGCGGCGAACGAGGCCGAAAAAAGGGCAAACAGTTCAATCGTGTCGGCCGTGTAGGTCATGAAAGACGCTCCACTCATCTGCATGAATGGACCGTCTAGCGGGCAGAACTTATACGTCGCACGCTCATCGCCGATGAACGACCATGTATCGGGTCTGCTTCGCCAGTGTGAAATATTCCTCGCTCGTGCCCGCTGTATACAGGTCGATAATGAGTCACAGCCCGGACGATGGAGACGCGGCCGGGCCTGGCCACCCGGGCATTTCTCGGGTGCCGACCCGAGCGTTACCCTAAGAAGCAAGTCGAAATGCAGGTCGAAGTGGCTGTACGCGAGTCGTCCAATCCCCGGACGACAGTGCTCGAAGAGCTCCGTGGCCTTCCCCCGCTGGACCGCAAGACCGCCGAGCTGCTGCACCTGGGCGAACCCTACAAGAGTGACCCGCGCCATCTGGCGATGCTGGCCCAGGGCGAACCGGTGTTTCTCGCGCGCCTGCTCGTGCGGGCCAACAGCGCACGGTTTGCGGACAAGCACAAAGTGCACAGCGCTTTCGAAGCCGTCACCCGGCTGGGCACGACGCAGTCCTACGCCGAGCTCGTGACCGAGGCCCTGGCCAATGCGCTGGAATTGCCCTCGGCGCTGAAGATTCAACGCAACGTCGTCTCGACGGTGGCCGTGAAACTCACGCTCATTGTCCGTCGGCTCGCGTCGAACGCCCGACTGGACGACGACCAGACGGCGCTTCTGATGCAAGCCGCGCTCTTTGACCCCCTAGGGGCTCATGCCTGGATGTGGACCCGCGCCGAAGGGTGGGAGGACGTCGCGCTCGAGCTCGGGCGCGCCGCCAGCGAACTCGCGGCGCCCGCCGACCGCTACCAAGCCCCCCTGGCGGGGTACTGGAGCTACGGCACACAGCTCGTTCATGCCTGGGAGGGCGACGAGCGGGTGGGCGAGATTGTCGAATACGCCGACGGTCGTCCGCGGCAATGTCAGCTCACGCAACTGCTGTGCCTGGCGCACGAGTTGCTCTACCGGTCCATGCTGCCCGACAAGGGCCAGGGCCGCGAGACGACTGAGCGGCAACTGCCCGTGTGCCTGCAGCCGCTGGAGGCCCAGTTGCCGAAGTTTCAACGCCTGTGCGCAGGCGTCTGAGCCGCCAACGCCTGCACAGCCCCTGAACGCATCATGACCGCCCCCGCCCTGCTCCCCCCGCTTACGTTCGTAGACCCGGCCATGCGCGAGCGCATGCGTCAGGCCGCACACAACGCGGCCTACAAGAAGGGCGAGGTCATCAGCGAACCCTACGAGATTCAGGACCACGTCCGAGTCGTCGTCTCCGGGTGGTGCGCGCTCTACAACGGCGAATCCAT
>CAYLJT010001089.1:0-2153 GCA_964383995.1 uncultured Polyangiaceae bacterium | reverse complement strand
GTGAGCGGGCAATCGGTGCTGCTCGACGTGACCATGCGCATCGATCGCTCGGCCCCCGCAGAGCCCTCCGCAAAAGCGCCCCGTCAGGAAGACTCGCCGTAATCGTTTGATCTCAAACGATCTAGGGCTCTAGGTAGACGTCGAAATCTCCCACGTGCGCGGCGAGGCGATAGCGGGCGTCGACGAAGTCGCGTAGCTCGGGAAATTCGGCCAAAGCGCCGTACGAATCGAGGTTGTTGCCCGTGACGAACGAGAAGATGTCGTAGTGCTCCACGACGACGGCGGAGGGTGGGCTGCGCGTGAGATCGTCCATCAGCGACGCGCGCAGCGCCGTGCTCTCCCACGACACGCGCTGGGGCACGTTGTAGATGTAGCGCGAGGCGCTCGAACGCTCGGCCAGGTCGTAGATCACAGGCTCGAAGCCCCAGATGTAGACCGGCCGCGCGGGGTCGGTGTGCTCGCGCAGGAAGGCCGCGACGGCCCGGTTGTCCCCCGCAGCGACGTCGGCCACGGTGGCGAGCTTGTCCCAACCTTCCTGGCTCGTGCCCTCGTAGCGACCGGTCAAAAGCGAGAGGCGCGTCCCGACGCGCTCCCAAAATGGATTGAGGTTTTTGGTGGCCGTCTGCGTCGTCGACAACAGCGCGACGATCACCACGAAACCCGCGGCAAAAGGCGCTCCGCGAGCCGCCAAGCGCTCCCACGCCTCGTGCCAGCCGAGGCCCGCGACGAGCGCGGTGACGGGCCAGACGGCGCCGTAGTGGTAGGGGAAAAACTTCGCCTGCATCGTGACCCCCACGATCTGCACGACGATGATGCCGAGCGTGAGCGCGACGAAGGGCCGCTCGGCGGGGCGCGGGCGAAACGCCACGAGCAGCACCATGCCCACGGTGGTGAGGCTCGAATAGCGCACGAGCCACTCGGAGAAACCCCAGTGCAAAAGGCCCGCGACGGTCTGGTTCTCCCAACCGATGGCCGTGTAATGCGGCGTGAACACGAACAGCACGTCGTACAAATCGCCGAGCGCGCCCTTGGCCGAGAACCAAATGGCCGTGAGCACGAAGGGCACGATGCCGCCCACGAAGATCCCCACGATGGGCTCGATCGCCCTGCGAATACCGGCCTTTTTGGACCACGCGTGGTACGCGAGCGCGAGCGCCAACACCACGCCCCCGCCCGCGAGGGGCGGCTTGAGCAGGCCCGCGAAACCCAACAACACGCCCGCGCCGACGGCCGTGAGCCAGGTGCGCCGCGGGCTCAGCTCACGCACCCACGGCAGGCAGCCGAGGGCCAGCGCGGCGACCGTGATCATGCCGCCGAAGGTCTCGGGCTGGCCCGAGTGCCAAAAATCGAGCTGCACGTGGATGAAGGCCATCAACGCGGCGGCGACGAGGCCCGCCCGCGGCTTGCCAAAGTGCGCGCGCGCGATGTGCACGAGGAGGAAGGCAGTGGCGAGCATGCCAGTCGCTTCCAGAAGCCGAATACCCCACTGCGACGCTCCAAAGAGCGCGCGCGAAAAGGCATAGATGAGGAAGATCCCCGGTGGCTTGAAGTCCCACGCGTCCCGATAGGGCATGTGGCCTTCCAGGATGGACCGCGCCACGAGCGCGTAGATGCCCTGATCACGGCCGTAATCGAAGGTCAGGATGAGCACCGCCGCGAGCGCGACGACGAGCACGCAGACGCCGTCGAGCGCCCGGTCGAGCTTTTGTTTCACGAGCCCTCGGCGCCCTTGTCAGCCTCTTTGGCCTCGGCCTCTGCTTTGGCCTTCTTGGCCTCGTCGCGGCGAACGGCGGCGTCGTGGGCGGCGCGAATGGCGCGCAGCGCGGGGCGCACCCTGCGATGGGTCTCGGCGACGGCCACTTCGGCCGTGGTGCCCTGATCGAGTACGGCCGCCGTGGACGCGTACAACTGCGCCCTTCGCAGCACGACGGTTTTGGTCGACCGGATCAGGTGTGCCACGCCGTCGGGCCGAAAAAAACCGACACCACCGCCCCACATGCCCCGACTGCCCACCTCCAAGCCGCGCGACAAAGTCGCCGCAGACTGCGCGGGAGCGCCGGTCACCTCGTCGACCAAGAAGCTCCCCGCGACCTTGGGAAAAGCGCGGTCGGGATCGGACTCGTCGTTGACGAACAGCGTCTTCGAAGAGGTCC
>CAYLJT010001088.1:0-2153 GCA_964383995.1 uncultured Polyangiaceae bacterium | reverse complement strand
ACGCGTAAGCGGCGGCGCGAAGTTCGTTCAACGAACTTCGCGGACGGGTCACTAGGCGGCTCGCGCGAGCTCGATTTTTTCGGTTTGACCCGCGTGGTAGAAGCGGCGCAAAAGCTCCCCTTGACGCCGTGGGCTATCCGCGTCGCGGACGAGCTTCTTCGCCATCTTCGCGGCCAAATGGTTCGCCAAGCGGTAGCGGTCGCCTCGTTCGGTGCCTTTGGGATGGGCAAAGGACACCTCTTCGAACAACCTCACGAACAGCGTCGCCCGGTCCGGCGCGCCGATGGCAAGGAGGACGAACTTGTCGACCTCCGCCTGCAGCTCCAGCTCCAGCTCCGTGGTGGGCAGTTCGCGCCGCGCGCGGTGGGCGAGGTAGAGAAAATGACTGACACCCTCCACCACTTGACAGAGGCCGTCGAGCGAGCGCTTTTTCCCGAGCGCCCTGCGCGGCAGGTGGATTACCAGTTCGAGCGCGCCCTCCGCCTCCCGCACGAACAACACCTCTCGCGCCGTGCCTTGCACGGGCTTGACGAAGGGCATGACGTCCGGGGCCTCGTCGAGGCCGTAGATGGCGGTGAGCTGTTTCTGTACACGAGACGGCAGGAGCTCGCCGTGATCCATGTCAGTTGAGCCCGCGTGGGGGTTTGGTGGCCAAGATGCCATGGGAGCCGAGCTCTCCCGCCAGTCGCGTGGAGCCCGTCTTGAGCCAGCGCTCGTACACCTTCACGACGGACTTCGGATCGTGCATGCCCGAGGCGAGCTGACCATCCGCAACATCGGCCAACACCTCTACGAACTTCTCGAACTTTTGCGAGAGCTCCCCGAGCACATCGGGCCCTATGGCCTTGTTGGTGCTCTTGTCCCACAACATCGACGCAGCGTGGTCATAGGCTGTCCGGCCCACGCCTAGGTAGTAGTCGCGAGCGACCCCCCTTTGCTCCAAGCGCTCACCGAAGAAGCCAATGCCGTAGAGCACGCCGTCGCCCAGACTGCGTAGCCTTCTAAAACGCTCGGCCCCTGTGGCTTGCAGCGCTTCTCGCAGCAAGAGCGTCACGGGTTGGGTCAGGGCTGCTTCGTCGTGGGTCTGGGGATGGGCAAAGTCGGAGAGCATCGCCACCACATAACGAACCGCCCCCGGCGATGCCTCGATGCGCCGAGCCTCCACCACCTCGGTAACCACCTCTTCGAAGTAGTCGGTGATGCTGGGGGAGAGGGCTAGCTTGGGCTCGGTCATGGGGGAGACTCCTTTCCGTCGCTGCGGAAGGGGCCGTCGGGGCAAACCTTCCGCCAACATGCCCAATATTTCACGACGGGCGAAGGCACGCCAGTTTTCTGAGGCGTCATTTCCCTGCACTTTCAAGGGGTTGTAGCCACTTGTCTCGGGTACTGCCAACGCGATTTGGGCCCCGCGTGCCCGCGCCTTGACACCCCGCGCGCGGTGATTACTGTCCGCGCCGTCGCTAGCACTCGGTTTGGCTGAGTGCTAGCAAACGGCCCCCACGGACTTCGCGCTCGGGTATCCGAGCCGCGCTCTCCCCGAGAACCAGCGAACCGGCGGGCTCAACCGCAAGCTCAAGCGCCCAATTTCGGAGGCATCCCATCATGAAGATCAAGCCGCTTCAGGACCGCGTTTTGGTTCGTCGCGTGAAGGAAGAAGAGAAGACCAAGGGTGGCATCATCATCCCGGACTCGGCCAAAGAGAAGCCGATCGAGGGTGTGGTCATCGCGGTGGGCAACGGCAAAGCGCTCGAGGACGGCACGGTCCGCAAGCTCGAGGTGAAGGCCGGCGACCGCGTGCTGTTCGGCAAATACTCCGGCACCGAAGTGAAGCTCGACGGCGAAGACGCGCTGATCATGCGCGAGGACGACATCTTGGGCGTGGTCGAGACCGCCTCCGCGAGCTGAGCTCGGGCCCTCAAAAGTACTAGGAATCAAGGAGAACAAGACGATGTCTGCAAAAGAGATTTTCTACAACGAGAGCGCCCGTTCGATGATCCTCGCGGGGGTCAATGCCCTCGCCGACGCCGTGAAGGTCACGCTCGGCCCCAAGGGTCGCAACGTGGTCATCGAGAAGAGCTTCGGTTCGCCCACCATCACCAAGGATGGCGTTACGTTCGAGAAGGAGATCGAGCTCGAGAACCGCTTCTAGATCA
>CAYLJT010001087.1:0-2156 GCA_964383995.1 uncultured Polyangiaceae bacterium | reverse complement strand
CTAAAAAGAGGTTCATGGCCCGCACCAGCTCGCTGGGCGCGCGGAGCAGCAAGAGGGCCGCGAGGCCGGGGCTCTTGCCTGCCATGCCCGAGAGGATGATAAGCGGCTGGAGGTGAAACATGCCGAGGGCGAAGAGGCCTGTTTCGAGGCGCAGGAACGGCGCCGCCAGGAGCAGCGATGTGAGGGCGATTTGCACGCCCAAAACAATGCGCGTGGCGCCGCCGAGGGCCGCTCGCAACTGCATGATTCGCTCGCTCCGCGAGCGGCGAGGTGCCTTGAGCGAGGGGGCCAGTGCGAAGGCCGAGGAGCGCGACGCGTGACGCTTGAGGCGCGTGACGGCGGCCGCAAAATCCATGGGGTTTTGCGCGGCCTCGGGGCTCACCTGCGCGCGCTCCAAGAGCTCCTTCGTGAGCACGCAAGCCGCGTGGGCGCTGCGCCCCTGGGCGAGCCTGTCGTCGCGGAAGGTCGCGAAATCGACGAGCGCGAGGAGGCCCAAGCGATCGCTCGCGGGGAGGTCGCCGGGCACCAGGTCGAGGCCCTCCAGGGAGCCGGCGTCGGCGTAGGAAAATGCTTGTTTTTGCGTAGTTTCGTCGACCTTGACGCCGGGTGCGGCGAAGACCGTGAAGCGGTCGACGTCGGTGGCGCTTGTCTCGGACACGGGCGGCAACGTGGGGAGAGCGGAGGCGCGTTTGCGCAGGCGCAGCGCGTCCAAAAAGAACAAGAGGCCGAGGAGGACGAAGAAGGCGTTCAACACAGGACCTGCTCCAGGGCATCGGCGGCGGCGCGGGCCCCTCCGGCGCTGGCGAAAGACGCAGCGATGGCGCGCGCCGCGAAAGCGAACGAGGGCTCGTCGAGGACGCGATGAACGGCCCGGCGCAGCTCGTCGGGGCCGACCCGGCCAAACTTCACGCGTAGCCCGGCGCCCGCCTGCTCGACCTGCGCCGCGATCACGCTTTGGTCGTATTTGATGGGCGCCGTCACCAGCGGCAGGCCCCGCGCGAGGGTCTCGCTCACCGTGTTTTGCCCCGCGTGGCTCACCACCGCATGGAGGTGCGGGAGCAGCGCCAATTGCGGCACAAACGGCCGAACGATGAAGGACGCGGGGGGCGAGGGCAAAAGGTCGTCGGAGGTGGCGGCGATGATTTGCACGGTGTCGTCTTCGGCGAACGCGTCGCGCACCACGCGGAAGAAACGCGCCGCGCCTTCACTGGGCACGGTGCCCAGGGAGACCAGCACGCGCCTCTGCGGCAGCAACGCTTCCCAGGGAAAGGGCGCGTCTTCCTCGCGATGCACGAGGGCCGGACCCACGAACCGCACGTGCTTGGGCAGCTCGCTCGGCGGGCGCGCGAGGGCCTCGGTGGAGAACACGAGAACGAGGCGAGGGGATTGATCGGGCGGCTCCGGTGGCGCGACGCCGGCCTCGCGAAACAGCGCGGCCTGCGTGGAGCGAAGCCATTCGGCGACCTGTGGCAGGGGCGCGAGGGGGTCGGTGATGGCGGCGGCGGTGGTGGCGGTGGTGACCCACGGCACGCCGAGCCGCGACGCGGCCACCGCTCCCGCCAGAGTCTGCTGATCCGCGATCACGACATGCGGACGGTACTCCCGAACGACCGCCTCGACGGGGCCCAGCATCGCCCGCGCGAGGGGCACAAAGAAGCTCTCCCAGAGCAGCTTGAGCGCGAGCAGGCCGCGGGCCTCGCGGGCCCGTTCGACCTCCTTCGCGAAGGTCTCCGCGGGCAGCTCGTCGCCCAAAGAGAAGAAGCGTGCGTCGCTCGGGAGCAGCTTGGAGACGGCTCGCGCGTGGCCCACCCACGCCACCTCGTGGCCCCGTGACGTGAGCTCGCGGCCGACGGAGATCGTTGGAAATACGTGCCCCGTGAGGGGCGGAACGACGAAGAGAAAGCGCACCGGGGGCGGCAGGATAGCGGAAGCCGCTCCAAACTTGGGGCCGATGTCGTGCGAGCCGCGGAGGCGCTCGCGGGCGCGCCCGCGTCCGTGACACCCGGCCCTGTCCGAGACGGGCGGGCCCCGGCGCGGAACCGCGAAATCGGCGCAAACGCGCCCGATACGCCGTTTTTTTGGTGCTTTCCGTCGACTTCGATAGAGCGTCGACAAACCGACAGCGCCCCTCGCAGCCTGGCACCTTCGTTGCCGAA
>CAYLJT010001086.1:0-2160 GCA_964383995.1 uncultured Polyangiaceae bacterium | reverse complement strand
TGCGCAAGGTTCTGCAGCGCCGGGCCAAGCTTCGCCGCGACGTTTTGGGCGACCACCGCGGCGCAGCGACCGACCTCAAGAAGCTGCACGATCTGTCTCCTTCGGACCAAGACGTGATGACGGACCTCTCAGCGCTCCTGCTAGAGCTCGGCGATCACCGCGGAATGATTCAACTTTACGAGGACCAAATCCTCCGCGGTCGGGACCCGGCTCAGCGCGCCGAGCTCGCCCGCAGGGTTGCGCGCATTTGGGAAGAAAATCTGGGCGATGCGCGGGAAGCGGCGGACGCCTGGCGCCGCGTTTTGCGCATGAAAGCCGCGGATCCCGAGGCCACGGCCGGGCTCGAGCGGGCCAAGGCGGGCAACCTCAAAAGGCCGCCGCCGGCCCCGGTGGCGACCCAACCCGTCGCGCCGGCAACCCCCCCCGCCATGCCGGTGGCCGCACCCCCACCCGTCGTTCCCGCGCAAGTGGCCGCTCCGGCGCCGGTCGAGGTCGCCCACCACGTGCCCGAGGCTTACGAGGGCTCGTACGAGGCCCCCCAGGGCTACGACGGCGGCTACGCTCCGCAACCGGGCTACGAAGCTCCCCAAGCGTACGGCCAGCAGCCCGCTTACGAGCCCCAGGCCTACGGCGGCTACGAGCAACAACCCGCCTACGAGCAACAACCCGGCTACGAGCAGCAACCGGGATACGACCCCCAGGGCGCCTACGCCCAAGGTTACAACGGTGATCCGGCATACGCTCAGCCTGCGGACGCGCAGGCCGACTACCAGGGGTCGTACGGAGCGCCCGACGCCTACGGCCATCCCCAGGGCGGCTACGACGCGGGCGGTTATGCGCCCGCTACCCAGGGCGAAACGCCCGCATTCGCCGATTCGTCGGGCCTTCACACCCCCCAAAACGCCCCCGAGCTCGACTACGCCACGGACGACGACCCGCTGCTTCGCACCGACAACTACGAAGCCGCAGGCGACGCGGGCGGCGACACCCTCGTAGGCAAGCACGAGCAGGTGGCCGAAGCCTGGGCTCAGTCCCAGTCCGCCCAGGGCGACGAGGACGACGCCGTGGTCGAAGAAGCCGACCTGCTCGAGGACACGGGCGAGTTCGAAGCGCCGTAATGAAGGTCCCGCCGCCGCTCCGGAGGGGGGATCTCGTGATCGCGGTCGCCCCTTCGAGCCCCTTCGAGCACGTGCTGGGCTGGCGCGGTCTCGGCTTCTTGGCAACGCGCTACCGCGTCCGCTTCGATCGCGGCCTCTTCTCCAGGCAGGGCTACCTCGCCGGCAGCCCCGAACGCCGGCTTTCCGAGCTCCAAGCGGCCCTCGACGACCCCGAAGCGCGCGCCGTCATCGCGGTTCGCGGGGGCGTGGGCATGAGCCACCTCATCCACCGCCTCGACTTTGGCGAATTGCAACGGAATCCCAAGTGGATCGTTGGCTTCTCCGACATCACGGCGCTCCACGTCGAGCTTGGCCGCCTCGGCATCGCATCGCTCCACGCCTCCCACATCACAGCCCTCGGACGTAGCGATCACCCAACGCGCTCGGGCCTCGTCGACGCCCTGGAAGATCCATTCCGCGCGCGATCCTTCACGGGCCTCTCGGTCGTCGTCCCCGGGCGGGCCTCAGGGCCGCTTTTTGGCGGCAACTTGGCGCTCTTGCATGCCGCCGCCGCATCCGGTCGCCTGGCGGTTCCGGCCGGCGCGGTGCTGTTCCTGGAGGACGTCACGGAGCGGCCCTATCGCATCGACCGCATGCTCACGAACCTCACCGCAGGTGGGCATTTTCAGGGCATTTCGGCGATCTGCCTGGGCGAGTTCGTGGGCTGCGCGCCCGGGCCCGACGGGGTATCGGTGGAAGCCGTCCTCGCGGAGGTCTTGCGCCCCCTCGCAGTGCCGACCGTAGCGGGCCTCCCCGTCGGGCACGGTCTTCGAAATGAGCCGATTTTCTTCGGGGCTTACGCGACGGTCGACGCCGGAAGCGAGGGCGCCGCGCTGCAGCTAGCCCTGCCCCAGCCCTGATCGACAGGCCTTGCCTCGCCGGCCGTCGAGGTCGTTGCTGCTCAAACTGTAATCGCGCAGAAGCTGCGTTTACGTGGTTTGGTATTTTTTCCAACCTCGAAGAATCCAGCGCCGGGGCAGCTATCCGTCGATCGTCGCGGACG
>CAYLJT010001085.1:0-2162 GCA_964383995.1 uncultured Polyangiaceae bacterium | reverse complement strand
GCGAACGCCACCGCCGCATGGGTAGACGACGTGCCGACCGCGGTCAACTTCCCGCGCGGCCCGGTGGCGGCGAGGGTAGGTCTCCACGCGGCCTTCGCCTTCCCCATCATCGTGGGCCGCGAGGTGGTAGGCGTGATGGACTTCTTCAGCCGGGAAATTCGGCCTCCTGACGCCGAAATCCTCCAGACGTTCTCGACCATTGGCAGCCAAATTGGTCAGTTTATCGAGCGCACTCGCGCCGAAGAAGACGTGCGCGCGTTGGCGGCCCAGCTCTCCGCCGCGGAGGATCTGGAACGGCGTCGTCTCGCCCGCGACATCCACGACTCGATTGGTCAGACGCTCAGCGTCGTCAAGATGAGGATCGCCGCCTTGGCGCAGAGCTCCACGGAGCTGCGCCCGATCTTACCCTTGCTGGACGAGGTCATCGCGCAGACGCGCAGCATGACGTTCGACCTCTACCCTACCATGCTCGACGATCTGGGCCTCGTACCTACCCTCGAGCGCTTCGCGGAGGGCCTCGCTCCGCTCGCCGTTACGGTGACGCAAACGGGCCGCCCCCAGCCCCTACCCTACGCCGCGACCACCTACCTGTTCCGGGCGACCAAGGAGCTTTTGAACAACATCGCCAAGCACGCCAGTGCGCGCTCGGCCATCGCGGCGATTCATTGGTCCAGCAACGGCATTCGCATCGTTGTCGCGGACGACGGCGTGGGCTTCGATCCCGTGCGCGCCCTCGCTCCCCAAAATCGCAGGGGTCTCGGCCTCGCCGATCTGCGCGAGCGCATCCGCTTCCTCGGCGGCACGTTCGACATCGAGTCGGGCCCTTCGGAGGGGACACGCGTCATCTTGGGCCTACCCCTCGATCGAGCCGAGCTGCGCCACTCGTCCCGATCGGGTCAGTGGCCGTAGCAGTCCGCAGCGCCGCAAGCTCCCTCGGCGACGCGAGCAAAAACGGGGCGCTACGCCGGGTGGCGCAGAATCCCGGTAGGTGAGCATCCCGCAACGACGGTTCGCTGGTCGTTCGTGGTTGGGATACGAGAACCCCGAGATGGTGGGTAGCCGTTCGCGCTTGCGGGGGGTACCATGCACGTGCCCTTGGGATCCGCGCTAGCGTCGGCAGTCTCAGCCAATAACGATCGGAAGAAGCCGCATGGCCGCCTTGAATGAAGCAAAAGAATCACTGGTTTCCGCGCGGGAATTGCCCAGCGCGACCGCTACGCGGGTGCTCCTCGCCGAGGATCACACCATGGTTCGGACAGGCGTGCGAGCCCTGCTCGAGGGGTCCAAGGGATTCACGGTGGTCGGCGAGGCGGCCGACGGAACCCAGGCCGTGGAGCTAGCCGTCTCGCTCTCGCCCGATGTCGTGGTGATGGACGTGGCAATGCCTGGAATGTCTGGAATTGACGCGACGCGCCAAATTCGACTGGCCCGCCCGGCCACGCGCGTCGTCATTCTATCGATGTACGGCGACAAGCAATACATCGCCGAGTCCCTGCGAGCCGGGGCCTCCGCCTACCTCCTGAAGGACGCCGCGTTCTCCGAGCTCCTGACCGCCCTGGAAACGGTCAACACCGGGCGCACCTACCTGTCTCCCGCGGTCTCCTCGGTCGCGCTCGACGACTACATCACCCGCGTACGAAGCGACGGTGAGCTGTCCGGGGCCGAAAAGCTGTCCGCCCGCGAGCGCGAGGTGTTGGAGCTCATCGCCGAAGGGAAGACCAGCGGCGAAATCGGCGTGGCCCTCGGCATCAGCGGGCACACGGTCGACACCCACCGACGCAAGATCATGGAGAAGCTGAACGTCCACAACGTCGTCGACCTGGTGAAGTTCGCCCTGCGAAACGGCCTGGCCTCTCTCGACTAGTCCTTCGGGACGCAACACGACGGGACGCAACGCGCCCCTCCCACCCAGCATCAAGGCCGAGCCACATTCGGTGTTCCAGGGCGATAGCGCTAAGGCACGCTGTGGCTGCGGAGGACCGTGTAGTGCTTTTGCACGGCCTCGAAGATCGACGTCGAGGTGTGGTAGGGGAGCCCAAATTCCGTGCACGTGCCCCGCACGATCTTCGAGAGCTCGCGGAAGTGCGTGTAGTGGATGCCTGGAAACAGGTGGTGCTCGATCTGCATGTTGAGGCCCCCCGACAGATGCAGCGCGACGCTGC
>CAYLJT010001084.1:0-2164 GCA_964383995.1 uncultured Polyangiaceae bacterium | reverse complement strand
AGGCCTATCCCGAGGTGGAAGGCCACGTTGATCAGCGCCCAACAGACCGTGACGATCAGCACCAGATAGAAGGAGCCGCTGCCCAACAGGGGACCGCCGCGGGCGGTCAGGATGTTGAAGAAGTTGGCGAGGCCGACGTAGCGCAGCTCTTCGCCGCTGCCCGCGAACAGCGACGTTCCCGCGCCCACCACGAGTGGTGCCATCACGAGCAGGCCCACGGCGAGCACGGCGTGGAGCACATAGCGGTAGATGGGCAGGGAGCGACGCAAGGCCACGCGAAACTCGCTCTTGCGGGCCGAGCGCACCATGGAGAAGGCCGCCGCCAAACAAAGAAGGCCTACCAACACGAGGGCGGGTGTGGGCGAGGCCGGCTCGGGCAGCGGTCGGCGCACGTCGTCGTAGCGGTGTTTGGCCTCGTCGAGGGCGGTCTTCGCGTCGGCGTCGCCGCGCAACACCTTGCGAATGGCACGGTTGGCAGGCTCCCACACGCTGCGCATGGCCTGCGACGACGGCATGGGCACGGCGTCTTTGGCTTGTTCCGCAAAGGCCTTGAGCAGCTCGTCGCCCTCGGGCAACGGCACATCCGTGCGCGCGGTCACCGTGCGCGCCAGCGCGCCGCGAATTTTTGCACCTTCGGCCCCAGCGATCAGCTTGGCGAGCGACCTTGCGTTGGCGTTGGCCGCGCCCTTGGGCGAGAGCATGGCCGCTTCCACGGTCAGCAGCGGTCGCAACAGCTCTCCCGTGGCTCGCACGCGGGGCAGGGGCGTCACGCGATAGCGCACCTCGCTGGCCGCTCCGAGGTCCGCTGCCAACCAGGGACCGTTGATGACATAGGCGGCTTTGCCCGCGCGAAACAGGCTTGTTACGAGTGAGCCGTCGGCGTCGTCGGGCACGATGCGCTGGGCGATCAGGCCCTTTGCGAAATCGAGGGAGGCTTCGGCCTTTGGACCCGCAAAGCCGAACTCGTCTGTTGGCGTGAGCAGGCTGCCGCCGAAGGCCGCTAAAAATGGTGCCTGCGCGTAGGCGTTTTTGGCCTCGTAGGCTAGCGGATAGACACCCTCGGGGAGCTTGTCGCGCAGGGCCAAGAGGTCTTCCACGAACGCCGGCGGCTCTTGAACGAGCGCCGTGTTGAGGTAGAGCGCGACGCACTTCTGACTGAGCGGTAGGCCCCAAAGGGCACCCTCTGCGCGCACCGCGTCGAGGGCCCGCGCGTTGAACACGGCCTCCGACTCCAGGGCATCGCCGACGGGGGCCACGATCCCTCGGGCGCGGAAATCACCGAGCCGCTCGTGGGCGTCGATGAACACGTCGGGGCCTTCGCCGATGGAGATGGCGGCCTGCAACTTGGCTGCATAGGCGTCGTAGGGGACGGCCAGCATCTCGACGCGGGCGCCCTGAAAAGACGCCACGATTTGCTCGAGCGCCTTCTCTTCGTCGCCGCGATAGCCGTGCCACAGGCTGATCGTCTCACCCGCCGCGAAGGCCCCTTGGGGCAAAAGCAGGGTTGTCAGCAGGGCGACGAGAGCGGCAATTGCGACAAGCAGCCTGCGCATCATGCCTTGGGCTCCGTGCGCAGCGACGCCCCCGTCGACCGATCGAAGAGGTGCAGTTGCTTGGCCGAGAGGCGCAACGTTTCGCCCTTTTTGACCTGCGTCTCCGCGTCGAGCCGGGCTACGAACGGCTGATCCAAAATCACCCCGTGGGCGTGGGACTCGGCGCCCAAGGCTTCGAGCACCACCACGTCGAGCGTGAGCGCGCCGCCTTCGGCCACCTCCAGATCGTGCGGACGAATGCCCAGCGTCACCTCGCGCCCTTCGCGCAGCTCGCCGTCGAACAGCTTGCTGGGCACCGGCACCGCCACGCCGTCTTTGCCCTTGGCGAGCCACTGACCGTTTGTTTGAGCGAGCGTGGCGTCGAGAAAGTTCATCGCGGGGCTGCCCAAAAAGCCCGCTACAAACCGGGTTTTTGGTGTCGCAAAAATATCGAGCGGAGCCCCCGCTTGCTCGACTCGGCCCTTGTTGAGCACGAAGATCACGTCGGCTAAGGTCATCGCCTCGACCTGATCGTGGGTGACGTAAACACTCGTCGCTTCCAGGCGATCGTGCAGCTTGCGAATGTCGACGCGCACCTGCGCGCGCAGCGCCGCGTCGAGGTTCGACAGCGG
>CAYLJT010001083.1:0-2172 GCA_964383995.1 uncultured Polyangiaceae bacterium | reverse complement strand
GTGGGCCCGTGCAAGGCGGGTATCCAAACCTGCAACGCGGACGGCATTTCTTGGGGAGTTTGCACGAATCAGGTGCTTCCGGTGGCCGAGACATGCGGCAACAGCATCGACGACGATTGCAACGGCGTTGTCGACGATGGTGGTGACTACGACGGCGACGGGTTTACCGCTTGTGCAGGCGACTGTTGCGATCAGAGCGGGCCGGGCTGCGGCGCGAGCCCCAACCTCGTCAACCCGGGCTCATTCGAGGTCGTTGGTAACGGTGTCGACGACGACTGCAACCCCGCGACCTCCGATTTGGTGGCCCCGGCGCTGTGTAGCACAGTGTCGAAGTTTGCCAGCATGTCGGCGACCGACATCGCGCAGGCCATGGACATCTGCCAAAACACCACGGCCAACCCGATTGTGCCGCAGCAAAAGACCTGGGGCCTCATCTCCGCGGCGTTCACCTACGCCGACGGGAGCATCCCGAGCGGCGGCGGCCTTACAGACATTCAGACCTTGCGCACTGCCGTGTTGACGGACTTCGGAACTGCCGTGTTCCCGAAGAACGGCAACACGATGGCAGGCATTTCGACCGGTAAGATGCGCGATCAGCTCGACGTCGGTTATGCGAACCCGGACGGCGGCTATGCGGCTCAAGGGACCGACTTCGCGACGCTCCCCGCGGGCGCGCCGCTGGGTCCGTATGTCACCGCCAACGGTGGCATCCTCAAGTCGTCGGCCGGTTGCCAAGGGACCTGCGATAGCTCGCAGAGCGCGTACGACTCGGTCAACGTGCAGCTCAAGATCCGCGTACCGACGAATGCCCAGTCGTTCTCCTACCACTTCAAGTTCTATTCGGCCGAGTTCCCCGAGTACCAGTGTCAGTTGTTCAACGACTTCTACCTGGCCCTCCTGACGTCCACCGTGGCGGGCATCCCCGCCGACAAGAACATCTCTTTCGACGGCCTTGGCAACGTGTTCTCAGTCAACAACGGGTTCTTCGACGTGTGTAGTCCGTCGGGCTGCAACACTTGCCCGGACGGCCCCGGCGAGCTCGCCTGCACGGGCATGACGACCGCTCTGCCTTGTGCCGGCGCGCTCGGCGCATCGGGCATCGGCGGCGCCTCCAAGTGGCTGCAAACGGACGCGCCCATTACCCCTGGCGAGACCATCACGCTCGACTTGATGACCTTCGACGTCGGCGACGCTTCGTGGGACACGCACGTGCTCCTCGACAACTTCAAGTGGAACCTCACGCCCGCCGCGGTGAGCACCCACCAGTAAGTCGGAGTAGGATCCACTAGGGAAAAGGGACGGCTTACGCCGTCCCTTTTTTTTGACCGCGGAAGCGCACTGGCACCCTCCTGACGCCGGGCGAATGGCACATGCAACAAGGACCTCTGGGGCGCGCGCCGCGGCCTGTTTTGCATGGCGCTGGCTCCCGTGGTAGCGCGCTCTTCCCATGCCCGACGACCCGCGCATCTCACCCGTTCGCGTGAAGGCCCCCCACGGCGCCAAAATCATGGAGATCGAGTGGTCCGATGGACACCGCTCGCCGCTCCCCCACGACATCCTGCGGGGCTATTGCCCCTGTGCCCACTGTCAGGGTCACGGTGGGACCATCAAACGCGTGGAGGGTGGCAATACGGAGATTCGGGAAATCGAGCAGGTTGGCAACTACGCCCTTCAGGTAACTTGGGGTGATCGCCATAGCTCGGGCATCTACTCCTTTCGCTACTTGCGCTCGCTTTGCCAGTGCGACGCATGCCGCCCGAGCTTCGCGCCCGGTTCGCCGTGACGGCCGCCGAGGATCTGCGCATCGTGGAGGCGCGCTTCGTTGCGGGCGCCACGGCCGCTGTCGGGCTGCCGCCCCCGATCGGCGTCGAGGTGGCCTTCGCAGGCCGCTCGAACGTCGGCAAATCCAGTCTGATCAACGCCCTCGTCGAACGAAAGTCCTTGGTTCGAACGAGCAGCACGCCGGGCTCCACGCGGCAGATCAACCTCTTCGAGGCCCGCGCCAAGGACGGCACCATCCTGCGCTTCGTCGACCTCCCGGGCTACGGCTTTGCGCGCCGTTCCAGGGCCGAGCGCAAGACCTGGGCGGACATCATCGACGACTACGTGCGCGCCCGGGTGACGCTCGCCGCGGTGGTGCTCATCGTCGACGCGCGTCGGGGCCTCGAAGAC
>CAYLJT010001082.1:0-2176 GCA_964383995.1 uncultured Polyangiaceae bacterium | reverse complement strand
TGAAACGTGGGATCGGGGAGCTGCGGGTCGTCGATCCAACCGAGCACGAGCCTGTCCCCCATGCGACTCGCGGCGATGGGCCCCAAGGCGCCGTCGTTCGGATCGGTCGCCAGGATCGGGCCCATGAGATCGTTGGTGGCGAAGTCGAAGCGCGCGAAATGCACGGGTGGAAGGACCCCCGAGGTCTCGGTGCGCCACACGATCCAGATGCCATCCGCATCGGGCGCCACGCGCACCCGGCGCACGGGCAACACGTTGTCGAAGGAGAACAACGGTTGGTACACCGGGAGTCCCAAAGCCCCCGAAACGAAGCCTATTGCGAGGGTCGTCGGGTCCTCCGCCGCGCCCGCGCAAGCGCCCCAATGTCCGAGACCGTGGGCCATCAGGAAGCCATCGCCGTAGGGCACGGCGCCCGCGCCCCCCACGTCGTTCGTGCAGCCCACGACGTCGTCGCCGAGGAACACGCCGTCTCCGCGAGAGGCGGTTCCGATCACGATTTCCCGCGTCTCTCCCGGCCCAACCACGCGCTCCCAACCGAGCAAATCGGTCGCGCTCGCGGAGGCCGCGAAGACGGCGCGCATGGGCACGGCCTCGACGTTCACGGTGTTGGGCACCGCGCCCGAGTAGGTCTTGATCGCGGGCATGTAGCGAAGCGCCACGTCGTCCGCGAAAAAAGCCGAAAACGCGCCGTCGCCCACGCTCGACACCGCGGCGAAGCGGCCACCGTCGAAGCTCAGCAGGTAGTTGGGGCCGACGTCCGAGCCGGGCCACGAGCCCCACGGTTGAAAGGTCGCGTGACGGAGCTCCGAAGGGGGCGGATTTCCAGGTCCGTTTTCGTCCTGCCATTCGGCGACCACGGTCACGTCGTCGGGGCTCGTGGCGATCAGGCGCCCTTGGCGCAGGCGGTATCCCCCTGCCCCGCCAAGACCCACGGCGCCGCCGACGAAATCGAGGGCGGTGCACTCGCCCGCTCCACCGGCACCGCCAGCGCCCGTGCCTGACGTGGTCGTCGACGTGGTGGTGGCGCTGGTCGACGTCGTGGAGGTGGTCGACGTGGCGGCGTCGCCCCCTTGACCCGAGGCCCCGTTGGGCACCGCCAAGGTGGAACGTCCGCAGGCCGCGAGCCCGCCCAAGCTCGCAAGCATCCAAAGATAAGGCCGCTTTGCCATCTCATCCAAGCTACACCGGGCGCGCTCGGGGCGGCAGTTGGGCGAGAATGGATCGAATCGCCGGCCCGTCCGTAAAGGGCTCTCACGCGCAGCGCTCCCGTAAGGTTTCTCGACTGCCGCGCGTTGAGCCCCCGACACCCCAGCCCGAGGACACCCCCATGAAGGTCCGCTCCATCGCCCTGCTCAGCGCCGTCGGCATGTCCCTCACCAGCCTCAGCGTCTATTCGCTGTCTTCCCAGGGACCGGACGGGCGGGGCGAGGGTTGGTCGCGAGACGCCATCGTGGCGGAGGCGGAGACGACGGGAAACAACGAGACGAACGGGGAAAACGGGGGAGCCAGCGCGGAGTTTACGGCGGGCTCGACGTTGATGGTCGAGGGCCGTCTCGGACACGCGAAGCTCGCGCGGGACGGGCGCGGAGAGACCTTCGTGATGTTGGAGGTCACGGGGACCGAGCAGGGGCAAGCGCGATCGCGGGCGCCGGTGAGCCTCTCGCTCGTGATCGATCGTTCGGGCTCGATGCGCGGGGCGCGCCTCGACAACGCGATCCGCGGGGCCCTCGGCGCTGTCGATCATCTGCGTGATGGCGATCAAGTGTCGGTCGTCGCCTTCGACACGCGCACGAGCGTCATCGTCGAGCCCACCGTGCTGAGCTCCGGCACGCGGCGCCGCGTCGAGGACGAAATTCGGCGCATCAGCTTGGGGGGTGACACCTGCATCTCGTGCGGCATCGAAGAAGGCATGGCCCTGCTCGATCGCCCGGGCGACTTCACGACGCGCATGCTGCTGCTGTCCGACGGTGACGCGAACAACGGTGTCCGAGACATCCCGGGCTTCCGGCGCATCGCGCAACAGGCCCGCGACCGCGGCGCCGGCCCGCGCGAGTACCTCCCGTCGGTCGAGAAGGGCTTCAAGAGCATGCTCGCGAAGGGCCAGCTCATCGGCGCCCAGGTCACGAACGTGCAGATCACGCTGAACGACGGTGGCTTCCACGCCGTCGACTCGAGC
>CAYLJT010001081.1:0-2179 GCA_964383995.1 uncultured Polyangiaceae bacterium | reverse complement strand
GGGCCCCGGCGGCGCGCCGCCGCCCGACGCCGACGAGGGTCTGACCACCTGGCTTGGCCCCGACGCCAGTGAACAGGGCTTGTTGACCCCGCCCGCGAGCCCGCTGATGGTTCAAGGGGACATGGCTACATTTGTTGGAGGAAGACCGTGAAGCTCATCGTGGCGCACCAGATCTTGATCGCGACGGCCATCTTGCTGGGCATTGGTTTTGGCGTACGAGGCATCTCCCTATTCTGGACCAAGGGCGACCCCTTCAACGCGGCGGTAGGCCTCGGCTCGATCATCGTAGCCGCGGTGTTGACCGGCTACTTACGTGGCGTCCGCGCGAGGTACCTGGCCGAAAAGGCCGAGAAAAAGTAACGCTCAGTCGGCGGGGGGCGTAACCGGCGCGCAGAAGGTAGGCCCCGAAGCGAGCACCGAATAAGCGTGCTCGGGGGGCCAAGCGTAGCCGAACAGGATGCACATTTCGTTGTCGCCCACACCCTCCACGATGGTCTTGTCGAACGTGTTGTTCCAGGTGCAGCCAAAGCGAGCCCCGCGTCCCTGCGAAAGGTCGACCGCCGGGTCGTATTGCACCATGACGCCGCCCTCCGGGTCGTAGCCCTTGGAGTCCAGAAAGCGCGTGCCGTCGAGCGGACCATCCAGAAAAGACGCCTGGAACGCCGTGCCCAAAGCGTGCATGTGGGGTAAGACGTGCACGACATGCATGGGCTCCGGGAAGGGGCAATCGGCGTACACGGTAAGCTCGGACAGGGGAGGGATCTCGAAGTCTTGGTAGACCCAAGCAAAGGGGCCGAGAATGGTGTGTACGAGGGCCTCGTCGACGGTGAAAATCTCGTAGGTAGGCTCCACCTCGATGACGTCGGGCGTCGGGTTCAGGTAGTGCATGCGAGCCACGATCTCGAAACCCTCTTTGACCTTGTAAGCCACGCCGTCGGGGAAGCTCTGCCACTCTTCGCCCACCACCTGGGTAGAGGAGCCGAAGATCACCGCGCCGCCGTGCAAAATATCGAACGCTTCGTTGCCAAAGGCACCCTGCTCTTCGGCGGGGCAAGGCCGGAATCCCTCACCGGTGACCGGACGGGAGGTAACATTGCCATGGTGCATGCCCGGCCCGACCGTCAGCTTGACGCCACCGACCAGATGGGAAGGTCCAGCGAGCGCAAGCGGGATGATGAAGCAAGGGAAGGCCTCCTCACCGGGCTGGAGGGTGGTCTTGGTGAGGGTGAACGTCATGCCACCCACGACGTTGGCGGGAGGCGCCGAGAGCGGTGCGTGTCCGGGCGTGAAGGTGGGGGTGGTGTTGGTGGCAGGCGCGCTCTCGCCGCCGCAGGCGGCCAGCAGGAGCGCGAGGGCGGGGAGGGTGGTGCGGCGCATGGGGAGTGAGTATAGCGGGTTTGGGCCCGGAGGGGGACGGGATCGCGAGCGCCGGCTTCCCTGGGAGTGGGGGAGTCGGGCTCGCGGGCGCGGTGGACTCTCGCGCCATCCACGTGCCCCGCCGAACCGCTACGTGCGGCACTCAGCCGCTCCCGGTACCCAAAATCGTCTCGGACATCAACGACGCTGCGGACTTCCAAGCTTGACGTGCCGCTGGGAGCCCGTGTACTCTAGCAAACATGCGGGTCCTTGACCCCGCTTCCCTCGAGGCCGGTTTCCTATTTCACGGGCACTATCAGCTCGTCCGCCCGATCAAGGCGGGCGGCATGGGAGCTGTCTATGAAGTGATCCACGTTGCGACGCGGAGACGCCGAGCGCTGAAGGTGATGAAGCCGGACCTCGTGTCCGACCCCGGGATGCGAGCGCGCTTCAAGCTCGAAGCCACCGTAGCGGCGGACATCGAGAGCGAGCACATCGTTGAGGTATTCGACGCAGGAATCGATGAGGCGACCGGTTTCCCCTTCCTCGTCATGGAGCTTTTGCGCGGAGAAGACCTTGGAGCGCTCCTGGCTCGGCGTCTCGTCCTGCCCGGCAGCGAGGTCGTCCCGCTGCTTCGCCAAGTTGCGCTAGCGCTGAATCGCACCCACGACGCAGGCATTGTCCATCGCGACTTGAAGCCCGAAAACCTCTTTCTAAGCACGAGGGACGACGGCGCTCCCCGGGTCAAGGTTCTCGACTTCGGCGTGGCGAAGGTGGTGGCTCAAAGTCCCGAGTCCGTGAAGACGACCGAAACCATCGGAAC
>CAYLJT010001080.1:0-2183 GCA_964383995.1 uncultured Polyangiaceae bacterium | reverse complement strand
AGTCGACCTACGACTGGCAGGTCGCGCGCTTCATCTTCTTCGCGACGCGCGATCCGGCCGTCCAGAAGAATCTCTCGACCAAGGTGGGCGCGGAGCTCGCCTTGGAGGTGTTGGGCGTGGGGGCGCAAGCGTGGGTCTTGCCCGGCATCGAGAAGGACAACTGGATCATCCACACTCTGTTCGACCTCGAGACGGTCCCCGCCGCCAGGACGATCGCCAACGATCTGACCAACAAGCGGACCCACGCGCGGGTGCGAGAGTATTACGCCAAGCGCCCCGATCTGGCGCTCCGCGGGCTCGTCCCCCTGGTGGTCGGCGGAGGTAAGCTCGCCGCGTTCGCCAAGCCCATCGTGGAGGCCACGGTGGCCGCGCACCCTGCGCTGCCGGCGATCGTCGGGCCGCTCATGGACCCGAAGTCGCGCGCGTTCCTGCTCGAGGAGAAGAAGCCCGCGCTCCCCGAGGCCGCGCCCGAGGCGCTGCCGGAGGTCCTGCGCCGCGATCCGACGCCTGGCGTGGACCGGTTCCCGAAGAAGCTCACGCCGCTCCCGGAATTCGCCACGGCGGCCATCGCGGCGGCGCCCATCCGCCTCGAGGGGACGAACACGGTGCTCCCCGCGAGCGTGGTGCAGCGCCTATGTCAGACGCTCCGCTACGTGAAGGATGCACCCATCATCGCGGCCGCCAAGAAGGCTGCCGTGCCGAAAGATCTCGCGGCCTTCGCGTGGGAGCTCTTCGAGCGCTGGCAAGCAGCCGGCGCGCCGAACAAGGAGCCCTGGGGCTTCACCGCCCTCGGCGTCCTCGGCGACGACGACACGGCCCGCAGGCTCACGCCGCTCATTCGCGCGTGGCCCGGCGAGTCGCTCCACGCCCGCGCCACGGTGGGCCTCGGGGTGCTGGCGAATCTGGGCAGCGACGTGGCGCTCATGAACCTCCACGGCATCGCGCAGAAGCTGAAGTTCAAGGGGCTCCAGGAGAGGGCTCGCGAGGAGATCGCGGAGGTGGCGGCGGCGCGTGGCTTCACGGCGGAGGAGCTGGCCGACCGCCTGGTGCCGGATTTCGATCTGGGAGACGAGGGCGGCAACGTGCTCGATTTCGGTCCGCGAGCGTTCACCATCTCGTTCGACGAGTCCTTGAAGCCTGTGCTGAAGGGCCCTGACGGCAAGGTGCTGGGAGACTTGCCGAAGCCCGGAAAGAACGACGACCCCGAGAAGGCCACCGCCGCCACGGAGCGCTGGAAGGCCCTGAAGAAGGACGCCAAGCTCGTGGCCTCGGGGCAGCTCCTCCGCCTCGAGCTCGCCATGTGCGACGAGCGCCGCTGGAAGGCGGATGTATTCCGCACGTTCCTCGTGGAGCACCCGCTCGTCATCCATTTGGTGCGGCGCCTCGTGTGGGGTGTCTACGACGCGAACGCGAACGGCAAGCTCGGCGCGACGTTCCGCGTGGCGGAAGATGGCACTCTGGCCGACGACACCGACAACGCCTTCTCACTCCCCGCCGACGCCTCGGTCGGGTGCGTGCACAGGCTCGAGCTCGCAGATGCCGCGCTCGCGCGCTGGGGCACCATCTTCAGCGACTACGAGCTCATTCAGCCCTTCGATCAGCTCGGTCGACAGACCTATGTCCCGACGGCCGCGGAGGTCGCCGGCAAGTGCATCGATCGCCTCGACAAGACCGAGGTGAAGACCTCGCGGTTGATGGGGCTCGAGGCGCGGGGCTGGCGCAAGGGCGAGGCGCAAGACGGGGGCTGGGTGTGGGACATGTGGCGGCGGCTGGGGGACGGCCTCGTCGCGGAGTTCTCCCTCGAGGGCGGGTTCTGCATGGGCGCCGCGGACTTGAACCCGACGACCCAGAAGGTGGGCCCCGTCCACTTCCACCGCGGGGACGACCACACGGCCGTCGGGGTCGATGCGATCTCTCCGGTCCTCTACAGCGAGCTGGCCCGAGAGCGCGAATTGCTTCGCGAGTGAGTCGCCACTCGCGTGCGTCTTGGTTAACGCGCGCAGCGGAACCCGGCGGCGCTCCCGTGGTACGCCGGCTCCGTCGGTGTGCGCGCGGGGCTCCGCACGTCCGGGGCGAGCTTGCTGTTCCAGCTCCCTCCACGGAGCACGCCGAGCGTGGTCGACAGAGGCGCCGTGTAGGTCTCGGAGTAGCCCCCCGAGACCCATTCGTGCACGTTGCCACCC
>CAYLJT010001079.1:0-2184 GCA_964383995.1 uncultured Polyangiaceae bacterium | reverse complement strand
CACCGCTCGCGTTCTTGCAGCTTCGAAGCAGCGCAGGTCACCTTGAAAGGGCTGGTCTCGAGCCCTTGATCTTCTGGCACCAAACCGCGTCGCACCCTCGGTCCGTGTCAGCGGCGCGGCCTCCCTTGCATACACCCGCTTCGAGCCAGGCGAAGAGCGCCGGGCCGATGCCGCATGGTCGGCGAGGAGGACGATGTCATGTTGAAGGTACTTCGTGCAGTGGGAGTCGTGGCCGTGGTCGGGTTGGGGGCGTTTGTTGCCGCCGATGCAGCGGCCGGGGCGGTAAGCGTCCCGGGGTCAACCTGTGAGTCGGCGGGCGGCGGAGCGGTGATGTTCTCCGGGACTGGCTCCATCCGCAATACGGGCGGGACGGCGATGTCGGCGGTCTGTCCGATGACATTCAATCAGGCCGCGCCGGCGCCCGTCAGTGCGACCGTGTGGGCGCTCGACCAAAGCCCCGCCGCGAACGTCGTGTGTCAGCTTGCCACGCAGGATGTCACGGGCACGGTGACCACCTGGGGCGCGGCTGTCGCTACCGCTGGTGCAGGTGCCGCAGCGCAGGTCCTCGCGTTGCCGCTGCCCGGCATTGCCGACAACCACTACTTCATGAACTGCACCGTTCCTGCGGCCGCTGGCGTGGCGTATTCGGGCGTCGTGGCCTATCGTCTGGTGCAGCCGTGAAAGGCCCTCTGCTCGTGACAGCCCTCCTCGGCCTCCCGGCAGCGCTCTGGTTGCTGGGGTCGGCTGTCCGAGACGAGGAGGCCCTCTCCCCCGCCGCGACAGCGCAGGGCGTGGCGCCCGTGGACACCAGCCCCGAGGTCGAGCGGCTCTCGCACGAGCTCACCCTGGTGCGGCAAGAGCTCGCGCATCTGGCGGAGAGCTCGCCGGTCAGCGCCCCCGCCGTGTCCGAGACGGCTCCTGCTGCGCCCGCCCCGTCCATCGAGGACCCCGCGCCGGAGCCAGCTCCGATCGAGCCTGCCGAGGTGCGGGTGGTATGGGATGGCGTCGTGGCGTCGCAGCCGCGGGACCGCGCGTGGGCAGACGGCATGGAAGACTCCCTCCGAACGGCGCTCGCCGAGCGGTCCTTTCTGGGCTCCACGGTGGAGCGCGTCGACTGCCGCTCGACCCTGTGCCGACTGGAGATCGATCATGTCGACGCGTCGAGCGCGGAGGCGTTCCCGATGCTCGTCATGGCCTCGCCCGCGTTCGCCGCGGGGGGCTCGGTGCACCGCGTGACAGGCGACGATGGCGTCGAACGCAGCGTGCTCTACGCCCTGCGGGAAGGGTTCACCTTGCCATCCGTGGAGTGAGGGGCGTGAGCCACGCGTCGAGCCTTTGCGACAGGAGGGACGGAATGTCCGAGACGTTTTTCGCTCTCGGTCGCTTCCGAGACGCTCCTGTGCGAGTCGGCAAGCTACCTGTGCGAGTCGGCAAGCTACCCGTGCGCGAGGCCAAGCTTCCTGTTGGGCTCGCCGAGCTTTCCCTGCGCGTCGCCAAGCTTCGTGTGCGCCTTACGAAGCTTCGTGCTGGCGCGGGAAGCTTCGTTGAGAATTTTTTGCTTCATGACGCCCGCGACGAAGGCACTAGGCGGCCTGAAAGCACGAATTCTACGCTCACACGAGGCTTCGGGCGCCGAAGTTGGCATGATATTTTTCGAGAACGAAGATTCGTGGCGGCGCGAGCAAGCCATTTTTCAGCGTGGCTAGACTTGTTCCAGTAAAAGTGGAGCTTCGCGGTCTGCAACCGAGCGTCCTGACTCCCAAGCGCAGCTTCCGAGCTCCAAAACGAAGCTTCACTCCGCCAACGGGGAGCTTCCCTTGCCAACGTGAAGCTCCAAAAATCGGGTGAAGGGTTGCAAGGTGCACACGGCAAGCCTCCGGGCACAAAACGACATGTGGGGGCCGGCCCGAGTGGGCCGAGCGTGGCGCTTTGATGGGCCCGAGACCCGACCGGGCGGGTGGGGTAGTCGGCGTGTCCGGCTCGGAGCGAGCGGAAGAGGGACCGCGGAAATTGGCGGAAAAGGGCCGGCTGCCCCCTCGGTCTCAAGAAAAAGCGACGTCCCCTGCATTTTTAATGAGAGGGTTTGGCGAAATCTTTCGCTTTAGTAATTAGGAGCCGCCAAATTTTGTGGGCGCGCCAGGAGACCCCATGTCGCAGCCGCGCCAGCCCGACCCGACAGGTATC
>CAYLJT010001078.1:0-2190 GCA_964383995.1 uncultured Polyangiaceae bacterium | reverse complement strand
ACGCATGTCTACGACGGCGTCCGGTATTGCTTCCAGAAGGCCACCGAGCAAGGGAAGCCCTGCGTCGTGAACATCAGCCTGCGCACCCATCGGCACGCGCACGACGGCACCGACGCCCTGTCGGCGGCCGTCAACAGCACGATGCAGAGGCTCACGCCTGCGGCCAACGACCCCGACTTTACTTGGCAAGAACAGGCCGAGTTTCTGCCCGGTAGGGTCATCTGCTGCGCCGCTGGCAACGAGCGCACACAAGACATCCACTGGATGACGGAGGTGTCCGGTGGTCAGAAGGTCAAGGCCAAGTTCCGCCCCGAGTTCTCCGGGGACGCGTGCACGTTTTGGGCCTATTCCAGGGACGGATCGGACGCCCGCTTGCGCGTTACGGTGAAGTCGGTGACCAAGGTCGGCAGCGCCATCGCGCGTTCGAGCGCGGTCCCCCCCCAGGCGTCGCACACGGCCGTCAACAGCAACATCGCGGCTCTCGGGCTGCGCATCGCCGTCCACAATGGCCCCATTCGTCCGGCCAACGGTCACCGCAACATCGAGGTCCACTGGAACCAAACCTCGGGCACCTATGCCGCGCGGGAGTGGTACATCGAGTTCAAGAACCTCGGGACGTCGAAGGTGTACATCGACGGCTTCAGCATCTACCACTTCGGTAGCATGTGGATCGGAGGCTCGCCCATCCCTACGGGCACCTTCCGCGGCGACGGCGTCCACAACAGCCGCAAGGTGGGATCGCCCGCCACGGCGGTCAGCACCATCTCGGTGGCCAGCTTCGTCAGTCGCGGCGCGGCGGCCACGGTCGGTACGCTCTCCACCTTCTCCAGCCCCGGGCCCCTGCGCGCCGACCGCACCCGTCAGGCTCTGGACGTGACGGCGCCCGGCGACGCCATCCAATCGGCCATCGTGCGCGTTACCACGGGGGGCGTCCTGCAACCCTCCGACATCGGGAGCATGTCCGGCACCAGCATGGCGAGCCCGTTTGTGGCGGGCGTGGTGGCCTGCTTGCTTGGCAAGAAGCCCACCCTGACCCATACCCAAGTCCGAGACAAACTGCGCGCCGCGTGCGACGCCCCGACCGATCAGCCGAACGACTGGGGCGCCGGCAAGCTGAACGCCGACCGCATCGACGTCACCTGACCCGCCCTCACAAATAGCCCTTCGCCTGCAGCGCAAACAGCTCCGCGTAGCGGCCCCCGAGCTTCAAAAGCTCGTCGTGGGTGCCCTCTTCGCGGAGCTCTCCGCCCTCGATCACGATGATGCGGTCCGCCATGCGCACGGTCGGAAAGCGATGGGAGACGAGGATGGTGGTGCGACCCTGCGCCAGGGCCGAAAAGCGCTCGAACACCGCGTGCTCGGCCACCGCGTCGAGCGCGGCGGTGGGCTCGTCGAGCACCAGCATGTCCGCCTCTTCGCGCATGAACGCCCGCGAAAGCGCGATCTTCTGCCATTGTCCGCCGCTCAGCTCCACGCCGTCTTTGAACCAGCGGCCGAGCTGCGCGTCGAGGCCACCCTTGACGTCGCGCATCACGTCGTCGGCGCCGCCGCGTTCGGCCGCGCGCAACAGGCGAGCGCGGTCTTCCCGGTGCTCGACGCTGCCGAAGCCCACGTTCTCCCCGAGCGGCAACTGGTATTGATTGAAGTCCTGAAACACCACGCCGACGCGCTTGCGCAGGGCATCCATGTCCCAGTCTTCCAGGTCTTTGCCGTCGAGCAGCACGCGCCCTTCCGTCGGCGAATAGAGCCGCGTCAAGAGCTTGATGAAGGTCGTCTTGCCAGCGCCATTGTGCCCGACGAGCGCCAGGCTCTGCCCTTCCGGGACGAACAGGTCGATGTGCCGCAGCGCAAACTTGTCCTGGCCGGGGTAGCGGAAGCCGACGCCTTCGAAGCGTATGCCGCGCTCGTCGCTGGGAAGATCGGAGCCTTCCGCGGGCAGGGCGCGGGTAGGGCCCGAGCGCGTGTCCAGGGCCAGGTAGGCGAACAGGTTGGACATGTACAGGTTGTCCTCGAACATGCCGCCGATGGCGCTCAAGATGCTTTGAAAGGCCTGTTGTCCTTGGCGGAAGGCGGCCACATAAAGCACCATCTCTCCCAGCGTGATCGAGCCCGCGGCGGCGCCCAAGGCCATGGACGCATAGGCACCATAGAAGGCCGCGGTAGCCAAAAGAGAGAGGCCGAAGGCGGAGG
>CAYLJT010001077.1:0-2195 GCA_964383995.1 uncultured Polyangiaceae bacterium | reverse complement strand
GAGCTGATGGACCTACAGGTGCGCTCTCCACCCATGATGACCTTGAAAGGGCTGGAGTCACCGTTGCACCACTGGCACTCTTGGGCGTTGGGAGTGGCCATGCAGTTGAGGGCTTGTGTCTTGGTGTGTGACCTCTCACTGGCGCTCTCGTCCGTCGTCAGCGCCGCGCACCCGGCGAAGACGGTAAGCGCAATGGCGGCGAGGGCGGAGAGGCGGGTTGACGTGCGGCTGATGGTCCCTTTGAGCGTCTTCATGGTGAGTCCTCCGAAGTGGGCTGCGGAAGGACCCATCGCAAGCCGCGGGCCAGCCGAAAAAACGGCGGTATTTCGCGGGATCTCTGCGCTGTTGTGCTGTCGAGTGGTCAGCGGGTGACGACTGGAGTGTTCAGGGGGCGGGCCGCCCCCGTGCGCCTTCTCAGCGAGGTGTCGCCTCGCCGCCGATCAACACGTCTCGGACAATCACCCGGTAATGGCGTGGCTCGCTCGTGCTCGGCTGTTGGGCGCTCTTCGCCTCTTCCGGTGTGGAAGGGAGATGTCCGGGGCGCCCCACGAAGATGACGACACGCGCGGGGCCATCGGGGATGTTGGTGAGCCCCGCCAGGCCCGTATCGACGGACACCTCGGTCCTGCCCGTCGGCGCTGTGCGCGTGGTCAAAAGGACGTAGGTCTGACCCTTCTCCAGGAAGGCCTTTGCGTCGACGGGGTCGGTGTAGGGTTCCGCCAGCGCGAGCCGGAAGAGCACCGTGCTGTCGCTCCTCTCCGAGGCCAAACGGATCGGTGCTTCTTTGGGGAGGGGCACGCCGTCGCGGAGCGTCGCCTCGACCTCGACCGGGGGAAATGGATCGGGGAACCAGGACGAAAGAAGGGCAGGCATCGCACCCGCGAGCATGGCGAGGGCCAGCAGCAGCGCCAAGGCCGGTCCATGCACGACCCTCGACCAGAACGAAGGCGCCACTTTGGTGATGCCCGTGCGGTTCCAGGCGCCCGCGGTCGTGTTTTCGTCGCTTGAGGCTCGGACATCGGCGCCGAGCCCCGGCGCATTGATCAGGATGCCGAGGGGGGCCTCCTTCGCTTGCACCTTCGCCACGTTCTTCAGGATCCGCGCGGTCGCTTCGTCGGACAAAGGCGCCATGAACGCCGCTCGCTCCGGATCTTCCCTCTCGGACGCTGCCCCGTCCTTACCTTGCGTGGAAGGTCCTGCGTCGGACTCTGACCTTGCCAGCTTCCCGAGATGATGAAGCACATCGTCGTTGGTCATGACATCTTCTCCAGCACAAAGAGCGCAAGATCGGCGGAAAGCGAGGAAATCGAGGGCCTCATCCGCGACCTCCCCCCTTCATGACGCGCCGCGCCGGTTCGGGATCGAGATCGAGCTTGGTGATGAGGGCGGCGACCTTCCTTCCGATTCGGTAGCGCATCGAGTTCACCGCTTCCGGGCTGGTCCCAAGGGCTTCGGCGACTTCTTTGGCGGAGAGCTCCTCGACGTACCAGAGGTCGAACACCATTTGTTCGAAGTCCGTGAGCTCTCCGCGCAGCCGGCCGAGGAGGTACCTTAGCTCATCGATCGAGACCATGCGATGCTCGTCGTCGTCCTTCCCGATCTCGGGCGGCGTCGATGTGGGGGCCAGCTCTTCGCGGCGCCGACGCACGTGCGTGATGGTCATGGACGAAGCGACCATGCGAAGAAATTTCTCCGGCGATCCGCGACTCTCATCCCAGGTGGCGATCTTCGCGCCTTTGTCCTTGACGAGCGCGATCAAGACGTCCTGAACGACATCTTCAACCTCGGACCGAGGGTCTCGCCCGGCGAGGCCGGCGCGGTAGCGATAGAGATAAGCCCCAATAGCTGGCTGAATGATGGGGATCATCAGCCTTGGCAGCTCATGAAGATCCCGGGTGTCACCCGCGACGATGCGGCGAAAGATGGCTAGAAGGGATTTCACAGTATCTCCGTAGATAGGAGCCCGTGGGAAAGCGCAGCGTTGTGGCCCGGTTCGCTCGGATCGGGGCCAATGATATCCCTTGGGGGCCCGGAGGAGATATCTGACGGATTTTTTTTCAGCGACGCTTTTCGGCCGACGAAGCCGAGAAATGGCCCGCCAAAACCAGCTAGTACTTCGTCCCGCAAGTTCGTTGCGGGGCGAAGGGCTAGCGCCGCACGAAGTGCGGCCGGGGTTTGGGGCGCAGCCCCAACCG
>CAYLJT010001076.1:0-2202 GCA_964383995.1 uncultured Polyangiaceae bacterium | reverse complement strand
GAGGAGCGAGGCGGAACCTGCGTTCTCGCCAATGTGCAGGAGGCGGGCCGCGTCCTGCACCGACTCTTCTTGAACGATGCAAAGGTCGAAGAGCTCGCGCTCGCGCGGCGGAGCCTCATTGTAGAAAGCTTCGAGGACGAGGTCGAGCTGCTCGCGGGTCGCGATCAAATGTTCGGTGTCTCGGACATCGAATTGCGCGGCGGACCCGATGTTAGAATCCGCATCGGGGTCGGAGTCCGTGCCTGGACCCCTGTTCGCCTCTTCGATCGTATCGCGGACTACATTCAAGGCGATGATGCGGAGATAAGGGAGAAAAGGACGGTCCGGGTCCCAGGCGCGGAGCGCCTTGCCGCTGTTCTTCCAGAGCTTCTCAAACACCCGCCCCATGACGTCCCCCACGTCGGGAGCCGGGCCGCGATGCATGAAGGCCCCCCGCCTCTTGTGCAAGGCCCAGGCGCTGGCGCTCTGCACCCCGAAATAAATGAAGTCGGCGAGGCGCTTCCAAACAGCCCGTCGGGCCTCGCTGGGTCCGTCGGGTCCATCGGGTCCGTCGGGCCCACCCCCGAATGCCTCGCGGATGAGGCGAAAGAGCTCTCTTCTGCCCGCTTCGTCGTCGTTCACCCTGCCACCTACACGTCTTTCGGACTACCCGCGGTTCCGTAAGCGCAGCGCAGACCGACGACGTGCGAACGAAGTCGGGCGCTACGTTACAGGTTACCAAGGCACCCGACGGAACATGACAAAAGTTTTGGCAGGGTGCGTCGATTCTAAGAGGACCCCCTCTTGCTCTTCGGCTCGTCGTCTCGGAGCAACGCTTCCAGGCGAGCGGTCAGGCGGGCCTTGTCGGCGGGGCTGAGCGGTCGACATAAGCGTTCGACGAGGGTCAGGCCGAGCGCCAAGCGAGCCGTTGCGGAGGAGGCCTGGGGCGGGTGTTCAGTGAACACGCCGCGGGCGAGCTCTTCCCAGCGCTCCTCGAACTGCGCCTCTTCGTCTCGGACGAGGGCGCCCAGCCGCTTCAGTAGGTCGTCGGTGTTCATGCTCTCTAGGGTGGTTTGGGCGCACGAACTCCTCGCGCCCCGGGGCCGAGCCTCGACCACCGCCTTTCGATACTGCGCAATGGCAGCGAACATGACGAGCCAAATGGGCGCCTCGGGCGTCGAATCTTTGACGGTTGCGGGGCTTGGGTAGACATCCCGCGCGGACGCGGGGACGAGGCGATCTACCGATCCAACCTTGCCAAACGCCTTCTGACCTTGCCAGTCCTTACCTATCCAGCCCCGGAGTCAACATACCCAACAGCCGCTCGGGGCGGACAACACCCTGGAGCGCAAACCAGGTCTCTGCCGTGGCAAGGTGGGCCTGGCCCGCCTCCCCTCCCAGCAGCGAGCCCAGGCGGTGGCGCGTGGCCATGGCGTACAGCCCGAGGTGGGCAGCCTCCAGACCGCCCAGCGCGCGCAACAGGTGGCCCTTCGCGGCGTTCGCGTCGCCCTTCACGTTGGCCACGCCTGCGCGCAGCAGGGCCGCGAGGGGGTTCGACCAGGGCATGTTCTCTTTCTCGATGGTGTGGATGTCCTTCTCTGTCTGAGACAAAAGGCCCTTGGCGTCGCTAGGTTTCTGGGTCGCCGCCAGCAGGCTGGCGCGCGCGCGAAGGTGGGTCGCTTCGAGCAGGGTCAACTGCACCCGCAAGAGCAGCGAGCCATCCAGAGCCGACCAGCGCTCCTGAATGTGGGCGAGGGCCCCTGCGCCGTCGCCTTCGTACAGGTCAATCTGACCCTTGGCCAACATCTCCCACCAATGCTCCACGTGGAAGTTGCGGAGAGACCAGCGCTCCATCACCTTGGACAGCCTGCGCCGGGCCTCCGCGGGCTCGTCTTCCACGAGCCACACCATGTTGGCAAGGCCGCTCGCGTTGCACATCGCGGCGTAGAGATCGCCGCGTGACTCGGCCTCGTTGAGGCGCTCTGGAATGCGCTGGGTCAGCTCGGCGATGCGGCCGAGGTAACACTGCGACCAGAGCGAGAACCAACGCATGGAGGCGACCTCCCAGGCCACGCCACGACAGTGCTCCTGGAAGATGGCCTCGGCCTCCTCACAGGCGCTGTGGCCGACGTCCCAACGGCCTTCGAGAGCCGCCGTCATGCCCTTGGAGCCGACGGCCCAACCGAGCGTGTAGGGCTCGCCGGCCTCTTTGGCGATCTCGGT
>CAYLJT010001075.1:0-2211 GCA_964383995.1 uncultured Polyangiaceae bacterium | reverse complement strand
GGTGCGCGTCGACCATGGCAAGGGCAGAGCGGACAGCCCGGTCGAGCTGACCATCGTGCGCGACGACCAACGAAAGACCGTGAGCTACGAGCCCAGAGGAGCCAGCGCCAAGGGCCAAGGCTGGAAACGCATCGACGGCGTGCCCAGCGAAGCGTGCGTGCCCTGAGGGTGGCCTAGGCGGCCTGCACCTTCACGATGAGAGCAAGTCCAGCATCGTCGACCATGTCCTGTAGGGCGAGCCGGACAAATTGCTTTTCACTGTAGCCAAGCACCTTGGCAAACCGTGCCGCGCGCGCCGGGCTGACCGTCTTTCTTCCCTTTTCAATGTCGCAAAGATGCGAGCGGGAGACGCCCAACTTCTCCGCGAGCTCCGTCTGGCTGATCCGTTCTCCTTGGCGAATCGACTCAAGGAGACCACCGAGCTTCAACGATCCTCCCGTGACCCCCTCCAGGAACCGAAGAGCGGCGGAGGTATGAGTGTTCTTCTTAGTAGTCATGTTTGGTTACCTCTTCAACACGGGCAAGCTCTACACCGCCGTCGCGTCTCACCTCGTATATGGCCCGGTAAGCAAGGCTGAGACGAATAGACCTTTGACCGCGGCGATCGCCGAGAAGGGCCTCATCGTGAAAACCCGGGATCTTTCGAACCTCTTCAAGACCGTCGTGCTCTACCGCTTCGACCCACGCAAAGAGCTTCCTCGCGACGTACACCGGCACACGCCGAAGCTGCTTCTGCGCCAGCTTAGAGAGCTCGACCTGATGAATCACGAGCACATGGTACACCCAGCAGGTGAACAGCGCAAGGCCGGCGGCTCACCCAGGGTCGACGCAGCAGCGGAAGCCGATTTCGTAGAAGCGGAACTGCGGTCCGTGCGAGTCGTTGGTGCCGCGGCAGCCGGAGCCGGGCTTGGACCAAAAGCCGCCTTTGAGCGACGATGGGTAGGCCCATTCCGGACGCGAGGTGGTCACCCACTCTTCCACGTTGCCCACCAGGTCATCCACGCCAAACACACTGGCGCACCTGGGATGGCTGCCCGAGGGGTCGGCTTGGTAGGCCCTCTTGGTCTCTTCCCAGCGCACGTCGTCGTTCAACGACGACAGCTTGGCCTCGCTGATCGGCTTGTACGGTTTTGCGTTGTTGCAGGCGGTGTCTTCCCTTTTCCAGCCGTAGCTCCAGGGCTTCTGGTCGGGGCCCTCGCAGGCGACCTCCCATTCGGCCTCGGAGCACAGGCGCTTGCCGATGTTTTTGCAGGCGGCCTCAGCCTCCACGAACTTCGCCATCACCTCGGGGTGGGCGCCTTCCCGGTTCGGCCACTCGAAGCGGTCCATGCACACGGAGACGGGCTTGGCCCAACCTTCCCTGGCCACGATGCCAGGTAAGAACGACAGACAGCTCCCGGCGCGGTAGTCGGTGCAATAACGCTGCACGTATTCGTAGTGGATGCCATGCACGAGGCGCGTGCCCTCGGGACAGGTGAGCACGGTGTCCGAGACACCGGCCGCTGGAGGTGTGTCGTGGGGCGGCGCCATCAGCGCCGTCGCGATGAACGCTTCGAATAACACGGCTCAGGGGGCGAGGATGAGGGCCGACTTGGCGGGGATGCTGAACGTGACGTTGCCACCCACGCTGACCGTCGCGTTGGTGGCGCTGCCCAGTTGATCGCTAAGGGTCGTGAGCGGCGTCAAGGCGAGCGCCGTGGCCACGTTGAGGGTGACCTGCGCGCTCGCGCCCGAGCGGGTCAGAGCGACGATGGCGGAGGGCCCGGCTGGCTCGATTTTGCGCCCGAACACCAAGGTGTCGTTATCGGCGTACAGGGAGACGTAGGACCCCCGACGTAGGGCTTCTACCTTCTGCCGCGCGCTACCCAATTTCTGGACGAAAGCCAGGGTGGCCGCCTCGTTGGCGGACAGGTTCGCGCCGTCGCGGAAAAACTCGCGGTTGTTCGGGTCGGCACCGCCCCACTGGCCATATTCGTCGCCGTAGTACAAAAGCGGCGCGCCGGGCAGACCGAGCAACCAGGCCAGACCCAGACGCGTGCGCTCGTAGGGCTCGTTGTCCGAGGGCGCCACCGCCACGTTGCTCCACTGGTTGCCGGGGATGCTCATGTCGTGGGCGCCATCCTGACCGCGGTAGTCGGCCACCGTCGCGAAGCGCGCCGTGTCGTGGCTGCCGATGTAAGGCGTCATGATGGCGCCCTTGGGCCACTTGCT
>CAYLJT010001074.1:0-2216 GCA_964383995.1 uncultured Polyangiaceae bacterium | reverse complement strand
GCTCGGGCGCCTGCGTGGGTCCCTCGGATTCGAGCTCGTCGCTGCCGGGATCGATCACGGCTTGCGCGCCGAGGCCCCCGACGAGCTGGCGCTTGGCGCCAAGGTCGCGGGGGATTTGGGCGTGCGCTTCGTCGTGCGCAAGGTGCACGTGGCGGGTGGCTCAAACCTGCAAGCACGCGCGCGCAAGCAACGTCTTTTGGCGCTCGCCGAGCTCGCTGAAGAGCACGGAGCGGGGCTCGTCGCCACCGGGCACACCGCTGACGATCGCGCCGAAACGGTGCTGATGCGCTTGTTGCGCGGGGCTGGGCCAAAGGGCCTGGGGGCCCTGCCGCCGCGCTCGCCGTGGCCCGATCCAAGCGTTCAAAAGGCCCTGATTCGGCCCATCTTGCGCGCGCGCCGTTCGGATGTGCTGGCGCACCTCGTGCGGCACGAGCTGCCGTTCGCTTCCGACCCGAGCAACTTCGACCCGAAGTTTTTGCGGGTCCGCGTGCGTCGCGAGCTGTTGCCCCTGCTCGAAGGCCTGTCGCCGCAAATCGTATCGCATCTCACGAACTTGGCGGACATGCTCGCTCAGCTTCCGGAGGATGCGGGCGCGGCGGACCTCGGCCGAGCGCAGCGTTTCTCGTTGGCAAGGGCCGCGCGCCAAGGTCGTCGCTCGCTGACGATTCGCCTGACCGGCGGTGCGGACGTCGAGGTCCCCGTGGCCGACCCTTGACATTCGTCACGCAGAACGGCGGCGGCCCCTCAAAAACTCCATCACGAATCCGCCCCCACGGGGGTGCTTCGACCCAAAGAAGGATTAAACTGCGCCCCGTGCCTGCGAGGCCGCCCCAACGGGCGCCCCGTTTGCGCGTCGAGAGGACGAATCGTGAAGCAATCGCACAAGACGCTGCTGCTCTGGGTCCTGCTGATCATGTTCTTTTTGGCGGTGTACCAGTTCCTCAGCCCGAACCACTCGCCCACCGCCCAGGTCCCCTTCAGCGAGTTCTTGACCCTGGTCCGCGCCGACAAAACGACGAGCCCCTACGTCGAGTCGGTGACCGTAAAAGACCGCGAGTACAGCTTCTGGGTCAAAGATCCGAAAGCCAACTCCAAGCAGCAGAAAGTAACGCTCGGCCCCGCCGACTCCGACGCCGTCACCAAGATCCTCGACGAAAACGGCGTCGTCGTCACCTTCGACAAGGAAGACTCTTCGCCGTTCTGGTCGGGCGCCATCGTCACCATCCTGCCGATGGTCTTCCTGCTGGTGATGTTCTACCTCTTCATGCGTCAGCTTCAGGCCGGGGGCGGCAAGGCGATGAGCTTCGGCAAGAGTCGAGCAAAGCTCCTCAACGAGGCGCAAAACAAGGTCACCTTCACCGATGTCGCGGGCATCGACGAAGCCAAGGACGAGCTCGAAGAGATCATCGCGTTCTTGAAGGACCCGAAGAAATTCCAAAAGCTCGGCGGCCGTATCCCGAAGGGCGTGCTGATGATGGGTCCCCCGGGCACGGGCAAGACGCTGCTCGCGCGGGCCATCGCTGGCGAAGCGGGCGTGCCGTTCTTCTCGATTTCCGGCTCGGATTTCGTCGAAATGTTCGTGGGCGTGGGCGCCAGCCGCGTGCGCGATCTGTTCGAACAAGGCAAGAAGCACGCGCCGTGCATCATCTTCATCGATGAGATCGACGCCGTGGGTCGCCACCGCGGCGCGGGCCTCGGTGGTGGTCACGACGAGCGCGAGCAAACGCTCAACCAGCTGCTCGTGGAGATGGACGGCTTCGAGTCGAACGAGGGCGTGATCATCATCGCCGCCACGAACCGGCCCGACGTGCTCGATCCCGCGATGCTGCGGCCCGGCCGCTTCGACCGTCACGTGACCGTGAATCGGCCCGACCTGCGCGGCCGCGAGGCGATCCTGCGCGTCCACGCTCGCCGCGTGCTGCTCTCGCCGGACGTGAACCTGTCCGTGATCGCGCGCGGAACGCCGGGCTTCTCGGGCGCCGATCTCGAGAATCTGGTGAACGAGGCCGCGCTGCTCGCCGCGCGCCACGATGGCGACTGCGTCTCGATGCGCGACTTCGAGCGCGCCAAGGAAAAGGTGCTGATGGGCGCCGAGCGGCGCAGCCTGATCCTGTCGGAGAAGGAGCGCCGGATCACCGCGTACCACGAGGCCGGCCACGCGCTGATCGCCATGCTCGAGGACCACAGCGATCCGGTGCACAAGGTGACGATCATCC
>CAYLJT010001073.1:0-2217 GCA_964383995.1 uncultured Polyangiaceae bacterium | reverse complement strand
GTCGCTCGGCTCTGCGCGGATCGCCCAACGACGCGCGCTGATGCCGATCGACGGCGCCCACCCGCTGCGCGAGGTGCTCGAAGCCGCGGGCGAGCGCGCGCGCGCCACGAAGCACGCGCCGATGTTCGCCTACACGCTGCTCGCGGGGCACAACGACAGCGAAGACGACGCGCTGGCATTGGCGGCGCTGATCGCCGCGTTCGCGGAGAGACACGGCGTGCGTCCTCGGTTGAGCCTGATCCCCTACAACGACATCGGGGACCCGCGGTTTTCGCGCGTGGACGAGGGGGCGCAGGGCAGATTTCGCGACCTGTTGCGCAGCGCCGGGGCCCCATCCATCCTGCGCTATTCGGGGGGAGGCGACGTGGGCGCCGCGTGCGGTCAGCTTGCCCGAGCGCGCGGGGCGGTCCCCGCGGTGGATTCGCGCCCCGCGGAGCGCTAGGGTGCGCGCGTGTTTGGTCTCGGTTTCGGCGAGATTTTTTTGATCGTGGTGATTGGTCTCGTGGTCGTCGGGCCGCGGAACCTGCCGACGCTCATGCGCACCGCCGGACGCTGGGTCAGCAAGATCAAGCGGATGAGCAACGAGCTCCGCTCCCAAAGCGGCATCGACGACATCATCCGCGACGAGAATCTGGAGCGCGAAATCATGGAGCTCCGGAGCCTGTCGAGGATGAACATCGTCGACACCCTCGTGAAGCCGGCGCTGCCCAAGGCGGCGGCCTCCGTTGCAGCCCAAACCATCTCCAAGCCCTACGTCGACGCGACCCAATCCCCCGCCACGGGCGCCCGCCCGACCGTGCAGCTCCCGGGGCGCGAGCCCGTGCGCGACCGCGAATATCCCCTGATCGGGTGCGACGCATACGGCGCCCTCCCCGACGACATCGAGCCCTACATCCCGGAGAAGGCCGCCCCGAAGGCGCCCGCGCCCGCCGCGGAGCCGCCGGCGGCGGAACAGGCCGAGGCCCCGAAGGTCAACGAAGGTGCGACCGAAAAGGCGGCGGAGGAGCCCTCGGCATGAGCGCCGAACCGAAGGCCCAAAAGGCGAAAAAGCCCGAGGAGAGCAGCGAAGAAGAAGCCGGGACGATGACGTTCTGGGACCACCTCGACGAGCTTCGTAGGCGCCTCGTCAAGAGCATCATCGCGTTCATCGTGGGCTGCGTCCTGGCGTGGGACATCCGCGAAGAGCTGCTCGCCGCCCTCGTGCAGCCGTTCGCCGAGTCGTGGGTGGCGCAAAAGCTCGAAGGCCCCGCGGCCCTGCATTTTGCGGCGCCGGGCGCGGCGTTCGTGGCCTACGTCAAGCTCTCGATGATCGGCGGCGCGGCCCTCGCCGCCCCGTTCTTGTTCTACCAACTGTGGGCCTTCGTCGCCCCGGGCCTCTACGCGCAAGAGAAGAAGTTTGTCATTCCCTTCGTGATGAGCTCGACGGCGCTGTTCATCGGCGGCGGCTATTTCGGCTGGCGCACGGTGTTTCCGATCACCTTCGACTACTTCCTATCGATGTCGGGCACGGTGGGCAGCGAGGGCGTGGTCATCACGCCCACGGTGATGATGGAGGAGTACCTCGACTTCGTGATGCAGCTCCTCTTGGGCTTCGGCATCGTCTTCGAGCTACCGCTGTTGATCCTTTTTCTCTCCATCGCGGGCATCATCAATTATTTGGACCTCATACGATTCGCCCGCTGGTTCATCCTGATCGCGGCCATCCTCGCGGCGTTCCTCACGCCCCCCGACATCACGAGCCAAATGCTGATGGGTGTCCCGATGGTCATCCTCTACGGCGTGTCGATCGGCCTCGCCTACATGTTCGGCAAGAAGCCCACGCCCGAGCAGCTCGAGGCGTTCAAGAACCGCAAGAAAAAGCCGGCCAAAGAGCCGGCCTGAGCTCAGTGCGCGTAGGGCTCCCCGCGCAGGATCGTGAAGGCGCGGTAGAGCTGCTCGACGAGCACGAGCCGCGCGAGGCGGTGGGGGAAGGTCAGCGCCGATAGGCTCACGCGCGCGTGGGCGCGGGCGCGGGTCACGTCCGAGATGCCGTCGGCGCCGCCGATGACGAACGTTACGATGCCCTTGCCGCGCGAGCCCCAACGCTCGACCGCGCGCGCGAACGCGGGTGAATCGAGGGCCTCGCCATCGACGTCGAGGGCCACCACGGTGGCGTCGGTGAAAGACTTGGCGAGGGCCGCGTCGACCTTGGCCGAGGGTCCGTCGGGCACCTCGACC
>CAYLJT010001072.1:0-2217 GCA_964383995.1 uncultured Polyangiaceae bacterium | reverse complement strand
CGAGGTCGTCGCCGCCCCCACGCGGGCGCCGACCAGCGCGCCCGTCCTCCACACCTTCACTTCGGACGTCTCAGGGTTCGACACCCACTCGTATTGGTTGGACACGGGGAAGGAAGTCGTGGTGTTCGACGCGCAATTCACGCCCGATACGGCGAAGCGGGTGATCGCCGAGATCGGCGAGCAGACGCAGAGCCCCATTCGCTATCTGATCGTGACCCACCCGAACCCGGATAAATTCAACGGTGCACCGGCCTTCCAGTCGGTGGGCGCCAAGGTCGTGGCGAGCGAAGCGACCGCGAACGCGATCGCGAGCGTTCATGCCTACAAGAAGTACTTCTTCGTGAACATCGCCAAGATGTTCAGCGACGCGACCTACCCGGCCCAAGCCACCGTGGACCTGACATTTCGTGGTGACCTCGATCTTCCCTTGGTTGGAGGCGCCTCCGTCAAGCTCCACGAGCTGAAGCACAGGGGTGTTTCCTCGACGCAGACGGTGGCCTACGTCCCGTCGTCACAAGCCCTGGTGGTCGGTGACCTCGTGCATTACCGCGCGCACGCCTGGTTCGAGGGGGGCATCGTCGACGGCAAGGCGACCCCGGACCTTGCCAGTTGGAAGGAAGCCCTCGGCGAGCTTCTGACCTACCACGGTAGTACCGTGTACGGCGGTCGCGGCGGCGCCGCCCCTGTGGAGCAAGCGGTGAAGGAAGAGCGTGCCTACCTGGAGCGCATGGAAAGCATCGTGCGCGATTACGTCGCGGGCCTCGGCGCCGCGAAGGCTGAGCTCAACGGGCCCAAGGCCGGCGAGCACCACAAGAAGCTCGCCGCCTTGGCCGCCCAGGCGTTCCCCGACTATGCGCTGCCTTACATGGTCGAGTACGGCGTGTACGGTTTGGTGGGCCAGATGGCCGAAGGAGGCAAGTAGCTTTCGGTGCCTGCGGACTCCCATAAAAATAACGATTACCGATAGTTACAAAATTATCGTAGGGTGTGTCGATGGTTCGAGGTGCGGATCGTCGTGTCCTCGAAGGCGGCCGGTAGGCCGGCCCCACCCCACCCAAAGGAGTCCACCATGCGCCTCATGATCATGCACAAAAACGATCCGCAAACCGAAGCCGGACAGCTTCCTCCCCCCGAGCTCATCCAGAGAATGGGCGCCTTCATCGGCGAGCACATGCAAGCGGGGCGCTTCATCGACGGCGCGGGTTTGTCCGGGAGCGCGACGCGCACACGCCTTACCTTCCGGCATGGTCAGTGTACGACGAAGCGCGGTCCTTACCAGGGCGAGCACGAGCTGCCCGCGGGCACGTTGCTGCTCAAGGTCAAGACGCGGGAAGAGGCCCTCGGCTGGGCCGAACGCTATGGGAAGATCCTGGGCGATGGAGAGCTCGAAATCGGCAAGGTCAACGAGCCTTGGGACCTTGGCATGATGCCCAAGCCGGAGAACGCACCGCTCCAGATGCTGCTCATCGACAAGGCCGATCAAGCCTCCGAAGGCGCGGGTCGAAGCTCGCAGCAAAAGGCCGCGCTTTCGCGCCTGCGCACCGAGATGACGAAGGCAGGCGTGCTGGTCAGCTCGCTGCAACTGCAACCGAGCGCGCGCGGCAAGCGGCTGTCGTTCACCAAGAACGAGCTGCGCGTCCACGACGGCCCCTTCACCGAGTCGAAGGAGCTCATCGGTGGCTTTTCGATCATGGAGCTTGGGAGCATCGAAGAAGCTATTGAGCTGTGCCGGGTGTACGCGGATATCTTGGGCGGGACGCTCGAGATCGACATTCGCGTCGTCGATGTGGAAGACGAGGCGGCGTAGGGGCGAGGTCTTGGGACCGGAGCTGTCTCGGACAAATCCGGTCACCGCAGCCAGCCGCTATTGACACACGCCGGTCGTGCAAACGCCGCTCACGCAGTCGGCGCCCGCCACGCACGCCTTCCCCTGGCCGCACTTCGCGCACACGGGGCCACCGCAGTCCACGTCGGTCTCGCTCCCGTTCTTGATGGCGTCGGCGCAGCTCGCGCCGACGCACACGCCGCCTGCGCACAAGCTGCTCATGCAGTCCGCGCCCACGGCGCAGCTCTGACCCACCGCGCACGGCGGGCATACGCCGCCGCAATCGATGTCGGTCTCACTGCCGTCCACGATGCCGTTGTTGCACGCGCCTTGTGCTTGGCAGGCGCCGTTGACGCAGGTGCCCGCGCCGCCCCCGATGGTGCACGCTGTGC
>CAYLJT010001071.1:0-2218 GCA_964383995.1 uncultured Polyangiaceae bacterium | reverse complement strand
CTACGCGTCGGGCTACATGCAGGCCTTCGATCGCCTGTTCCAGATGGACCTCATGCGGCGCCAGGCGCTCGGCCGTCGCGCCGAAATCCTGGGCGAAGGCGCCGCCTACGACGACGCGCTCGTGCGCCGCCTCGGCATCCCCGGTTGGGGCAAGCTGAACGCCGAGACCATGTTGAAAGAGAGCCCCGAAGACTACGCCCTCGTCCTCGCATGGACGGCGGGCATCAACGCGCGCATCGACGAAGTGACCTCGGGGAAGGCGCCTCTACCCTACGGATTCGGCGAGGGCGAGCTTGACTACATGCCCGAGCACTGGGACGTCTCCGACGCCTTCACGGTGGGCAAGCTCATCCTGTTCGGCAACGCAAACCTGATCGAGTACGAGCTTTTGGCCACGATCCTCGACGCCTACGTACCCGTCTCCAAGGTCATTCCGGTGGCCCAACCGCTCGTCCCGACCTACATCTTACCTCCGGACGAACGGCCCGGTGCGGGGTCGGCTGCCCACGTCAAAGGCCCCGCGCTCGCGCCGACCTTACCCCCCGACAGTGCGCAGAAGCTCCGCGATTTCTTCGGCAAAATGCGGGATTTTCGGCCCGCGGCGTCGAACAACTGGGCCATCGACGGGCGCTTCACGGACAACGGTCGGCCCATCATCGCCGGGGATCCCCACCAGGGCCTGAGGAGCCCGTCGCTGATGTGGGCCCACCACATGAACAGCAAGGACCAAGGGGGACACCTGAACGTCGTCGGCTTCTCGTTCGTGGGCACGCCCTCCGTCGAGCTCGGTCACAACGACCACCTGGCCTGGACAGCGACCACGAACTACCCCGACACCATGGATCTCTGGGAGGTGCCCTCCGACGGTGACACGGTGGAGGTTGGAGGCGCTACGATCGCCCTGCAAAAGCGCAGCGAGGTCATCGCTGTCCGAGACGGCGAGAGCCAAACCTTGATCGTCGAGGAGGTGCCTGGCTACGGCGTGTTGCTGCCCGTGGACATCGCGCCCCTGCCCGTAACCAAGCCTGGAAATCGCCTGCTCTTCGGCTGGGCGGGTTTCCGTCCTACCCACGAAGCGGCGGCCTTTCAGGCGTTCGACGTGGCCTCCACCCTCGAAGACTTCGAGGCCGCCGTCGACTCCATGGAGATCGGCAACTTCAACTTCGTCGCCGCCACCGCCGACGGCATCAGCTACCGGTCGAGCCCCTTGATTCCAGATCGCAAGAGCCCGCTCGAAAAGCCGCCTTTCCGGGTGCTCGACGGCTCCGATCCGGACACCCTGTGGCCCGACGCCTATTACGGCCCGGAGCGCTTGCCCCACTCCCGCGCCGAGGGGCGCGGTTGGATCGTCAGCGCCAACAACGACCCCTTCGGGTTTACGTCCGACGGCGCGATCACGGGCGACGCCTTCTACTTCGGGGTGTTCTTCGATCCGGGCACGCGCGCCGCCCGCATCGAGTCGGAAATCGCGCGCCTGGCCGGCGAAGGGGCCATTTCTCCCGAGCAAATCCAGGTCCTCCAGACCGACACCCACTCGGTGCTCGCCGATTTTCTGGTGCCTTTGTCTCAGACAGCGGCGGCCGCCGTCGGCGTCGATCCGACCCTGTCGAGCTACGTCGGTCGCGGCGACCTGCAAGAGCTGGCCACGCGCCTCGGCGCCTGGGACAGGTCCATGCTGCGCTCGTCTCCCGACGCCCTGGTGTTCGAGGCCTACGCCCACTACCTCACGAAGCGCGCGGTCGGCGACGACTTCGGCGTGGCCTTCGACGCCATCTCGGAGGAGCAGCCCATCTACATGATGAAGCTCGCTGCGCTCACGCTCACGGGTGGCTACCCAGGCTCCGAGGCCTACGCCCAGGAAGGTGTCAACGCCCTTGTCATGGCTGCCCTCGAAGACACCGCCGCGTTTCTTACCTCGAAGTTCTCCGGCATCCACCCGAGCCTCTACACCTGGGGCGACTTCCACGGCACCTACTTCGGCTCCCTGTGGGGAGACGCCCTCGATGGCGGGTGGGTCTCCACCGACGGTGGAGACGGCACGGTCAACGTTTCTACCGCGCCCTTCTTCCGCGGCGGAAACGTCGTGGACAGGCTCGAGTCCGGGAGCGGCGCGATCTACCGCATGGTGACCCACTTCGACGACGACGGGGTGCCGAGCGCGGAGGTCAACTTCCCGCGTGGCAACGTCGGCGATCCGGACAGCCCGTTCTACGACAAC
>CAYLJT010001070.1:0-2223 GCA_964383995.1 uncultured Polyangiaceae bacterium | reverse complement strand
AGCAGCAACAGGGCCGCCGCTTCGCGCGCATAGGTGCGAAGATTCCTACGATTGCTCGGGGTCGCCGGGGCCGGAGCCTCCTCCACCAGGCTGGAAGCGGGCCCTGCGGCGCGTCGGGGTGCAAAAAGCGGCACTTTTTTCCCTACCTAGTCCTACCTCGCGAGGGATACGCGAGCGCCGGACCCCGGGCCAAGAATGCGGGGGGTGCCTCCAGCTCGTTCGCGCGAGAGTGAAATTTCTTTGAGCGCGGTGCCCCCCCGGCGCTACGATGCCGGCCCACTCGAAAGGGCATTCATGCGAACGGTTGGCGGGACAGCGCGCGCGGCGGGATTCGCAAAGTCGCTCGCGTTCTGCCTGGCGGTCAGCCTCGTCCCCGTGGCCGGATGCCGGGTAAACGAAGAGGACATTCACCGCTGGGAAACCACGGCCCATGGGCCCGAGAAGCTCACGGCCGTCCTCACGCACGACAAGTACGACGTCGCGATCCGCGTCGAGGCGGCGATGTCGCTGGTCCGCATGAAACCACGCGGTGGTCACAACGTCGGGCTGAGCTGCACCAAGTCCGACAGCACCGTGTGCGGCCTCATCGATGGCCTTTCGTCCGTGTCCCCCGAGCAACGGCAGGTGCTGACGGCGGCGCTGGTCCCCCTGCTCGTGGCCGAGCTGCAGAAGCCCCCGCCCGTGGCGCAAGCGGGGCAACCGTCACCCCCGGACGGCTCCTACCCCTACAAAGACGCCGCCTACGCGATGCTCACCGCAGAGCACACGCCCCTCGTGACCGACGAGACCGTCGCCAAGTCCTTGAAAGTGGCCTTGATTAGCTGGGCGATGGCGGACTTCGAGCACCGCCTCGACAACCGCACCCAGGCCTACGGCATGGAGCAGCTCCTGCGCTTTTTGGGCGCCGACTCGGTCGCCGGACTGCCCAAGCTCATGACCCGCGAGTCGCGCCGGCTCGATCCGATGGCCTCGATGGTCGCGGAGCTTGGCGACAACAACACGAAGGAAGCCGCGTCGAAGGCGCTCGTGGCCGTCGCCAGCTTCGTTATTTCCGACGAGTGGATCAAGGTGAAGACCCCCGAGCTCGAAGCGGCGAACGCGGCCTCGAAGCTCAAGCCCACCGAAGCCCAATTCAAGGCCCAGCTCCAGCAATACCAAGACGAAGAGCTGTTTCGCATCTTCGGTTCGATGAAGAAGGTCGGCGGCCGCGCCGCCGTGGACTTCGCGCTTTCGTTCGCGGCCGACAAAAATCAGAGCGAAAAGCGGCGCCAAGCGGCCCTGGCGGCCATCGAAGGGCGGCTCGATCGCAACAGCGATTCGGACGTGAAACGCCTGTTCGACGTCGCCTCCAGCGACGCCCCCGACGGCGTGCTCGATCAGGCCTTCCGACGCGTCGGCGAGCTGCCCCGCGAGAAGGTGGTCGACAAGCTCTACGAGCTCTTCAAGAGCGACAAATGGCGCGTTCGACGGGCCGCGGCGGGTACCGTCCTGCGCATGTCGACGCTCAAACAGCTCGACGAGTTCATCAGCAAGCTCCCGGACGGCAAGGGGTTCGCGATGCCGGAGGCGCTCACCTACGGCGCCCTGTTCGGTGACATGAAAGAGGGCAATCCGCGAGAGGCCCTCGCCAAGCACCTGAGCCACGGTTCGGGCGTCGCTCGCACCACGGCGATTGCTTATTATTTCACTTTTGGCTCGAAGGCCGACATGGGTGTGATGCAGCCCCTGGAGGGCGACACCACCCGAGCCCCGACGTGCGATACCGATCCGGACTGCACGTGGTCGTGCGTCGTGCCCAAAGCGGGCGCGACCAAGCCCGAGGACGTAGAAAACAAAAACGTCGAAACTGTCGGCGATTTTGTGCGCTATTGCGTGGAGCCTGCCATGGCTGCGCGAGAGCCTGCGAAAGAGGGTGGCGGCTTTCCGCTACCCAAAGAAGAAAAGAAGTAGAGTTACGACTCCCGCCAATGGGACCGTTGACACCCCAGCCTTTCCACCCCTGCGACTCGTTCGCTAATCTTGCAGGAAAATGAGCGCGGACCCCAACAAGAAGAGCGCACGAACCTTTCAGTGCAGGGACGTTCTCTGGGAGACGTTCGAGCAGATGGCCCGGGAGCTCGAGTGCTCCATCGACTACCTCATCAACGAGTCGATGAAGCAATACGCTCGGCAACGGAGCTATAGCCCGCGACCTGCCTTCCCCAACCAAGGCGGGGCCCCCGG
>CAYLJT010001069.1:0-2224 GCA_964383995.1 uncultured Polyangiaceae bacterium | reverse complement strand
GCAAGAAGTTCGAGTGGCACACCAACGACAGGCTGCGGCGCGCTTTGGAGCTGAAGCTGTTCGAGGATCAAAAGGACTCGATCAAGCTCCAGACCTTGGTCTCCAGCGTCATCGACAAAGAGACGCAGGAGAAGATCGACATCATCAAGACCCGCATGATCAAATACTTTGGCTACAACGAAGTCTCGGCGCGCGACGTCCTCGACTACGTGGCTAGCATCTACGCCCGCGGCGACGCCAAGTAGCCTTGCGCTTCGTCCCTGACCGGCGGCTCTCCCAGCGACCGGTCAGGGAGGCGAGGTGCCTTTGGGTTTCAGCGGGGGTCCCACGCTATCCTCCCAAAAACATGGGGCCCCGGGTCGGTTGACGCGGAGGACTGCACGAGGCGACCGCGGTGCTCATTCCCCTCACCCACGAGAGCGCAGAGGCCCGCAGGTGGCCTGTCGTGACAACGGCGCTGATCGCCGTGTGCATCCTGGTGCACTCGGCCTTCAGCGTGACAGGCCCGGATCTGGAGCAGAGGGCGGCCACCTTGCTCGACGCGGCGCACGAGCTGGCGCGGGCCGACGAGACGCTCGATCGCAGTGAGATCCTCGCCCTGGAGTCGGGGGATGTTTGGCCCGCCGACCTGGCGGCCAAGCCTGTGCCGGATCGCAGTGAGATCGAGGACGATGCGCTGCGCGAGGCGCAGGAGGTGCTCGACACGACCGTGCGCAAGGCGGCGGGCGCGGTGGCGTCGTTGCCCGTGCTTCAATATGGCCATGTGACAGGGCATCTGCGGCCCTTCCAACTGCTAAGTTACGCGTTCGTCCACGGCGACTGGCTGCATGTGCTCTTCAACATGTGGTTTTTGTGGCTGACGGGCATCACGCTGGAAGATCGCTGGGGCCGCGGACCTTACCTCGGCTTCTTTCTGGTCGCCGCGGTGGTCTCGGCCTTTGGGCACGACCTCTTGGGGGGCTCGCCCGGTGTGCCGATGGTGGGCGCGTCGGGGGCCATCGCGGCCGGCATGGGGGCCTTTTTGGTGGTTCAGGCCAAGGCTCGCATTCGGTTCGTGTGGCTCATCTTCTTTCGACCGCTGCTGTTCAACGCGCCTGCCTATGTGATGTTGCCTCTGTGGCTTGCCTTGGAGCTGCTCTCGGGCTTTGGCGGGGCGAACGACGGTGTGGCCCATGGCGCGCACATTGGCGGCTTCTTCTTCGGCCTGGCGGTGGGCGGCGTGTTGCGCTTCTCAGGCATGGAAAAGCGCCTCGACGCCGCTGTTGAAGGGACCCTGGAAGCGAGCGTCGATCCACGCCTGGAAGAAGCGGCCCACCTGATCGACCAGAAGCGACCTTCCCTCGCCCTCGACCTCTTGGGGCTCATTGCCAGCGAGCGACCGAATGACATGGACGTGGCGCTCTTGACCCTGCGCGCGACCAAGGAGCTTGGCGACGCGCGGCGCGAATTGCAGGCGTATTCGCGCCTCATGGCGCTGTACGCGAAATCCGACAGCCCGCGGGCGGCGATGGACCTTTATTGGGAGCTGAGCAAGGCAAACCGCCTCGACGAGGTGGCGCCCACCGTGCGCCTGCACCTGGCGGACTCGTTGGCACGGGGCGGCTTGTTCGCCGACGCTTCGTTCGTGTACGAGGGCATTCACCACAACGCACCGGCGGACGAGCTGGGCGTCCGGGCGCTGGTCGGGCAGGGCCGCGCGCTCGCGGAGATCGGGCGCGGTCTGGAGGGCCTGCGTCTGCTCGACGAGGCACGGCAGTCGCCATTTTCCACCGTGGAGCTGGACGCCTTGGCGAGCCGGGAAATGGCGAGGATTCGCGAGCGCCAGGCGGCCCAAAGCGCTTGAGGTTGGGGGAGGGCAGAAGGTCAGAACATCTCGGACATGGAGGGTAGGGGGCCGGCGAAGAGCTCCCCCAACATGGCGAGGGAGTCCAGATCGCCCTCGAGCAGACCCGAATTTTTCAGGGCGAAGGGCGACATGTACCCGCTGTACAGCGAAGCAAACGTGCGAATGTGCATGCGCACGCTGCCCTTGCCACCGCGCTCGACGTGGGCCGACCCGTCCTGGACGGTCAGGCTGTAGCGACCGTTGTTGTCGGTCAGGATGTCGTCCTCGATCTCGATGTCCACCTGACCTCGGCGCGTCTTGCCATAGCCGCGGGCGACGAGCGCGCCGGGCAGATCGAGGATGCGTACCATCCAGGAGTCGAGCAGCCTTGTGCGATAG
>CAYLJT010001068.1:0-2232 GCA_964383995.1 uncultured Polyangiaceae bacterium | reverse complement strand
ACACGAGCCGCCTCGTCGACGACTTGATCGACGAAACGCGGCGCAAGTTCGACGTCACGAGCGTCGTGATTTCGCACGACATGACCAGCACCTTTCGCATCGCGCACCGCGCCTTCTTGATGATCGACGGTCGCGTCGCCGCGTGGGGCACACCGGACGATCTCGCCTTCGGCGACAACGCCATCTCGCGCGAGTTCATCGCCGCCTCGGGGGTCGCGGCGGACCGCATCGCCCGCGTGTGGCGCGAGCCCGAGGGGCCTGCCTCCGTCGGCTACAAAGGCGCCCCTTGAGCCACCCGATCGAGGGTTACGAAAGAAAACCCACGCTCGCGTAGGCCGTCCACGAACGCGAGAAACGCAGCGCCGCGCGCCTCGACCGACACGCGGAGCGTCGGCTCGTGGGCGCGCAGAGCTTCGAGGCCGTCAGCAGCGCTCAGAAAATCGAGGCCATGGAGCTCCAAACCCACGAAGGGATCGGGGGCGAGCCCGTGCGCGAGCGCACGCGCGCCCCGCGCGCCGAGCAGCCCGACCGACGTGCCGATCACCGGAAAACGAAGGCGCCGCGTGACCGTGATCGGTAGCTCCACAAGGGCCCCCCTGCGATGGGGCAACCTGGGTCCGATGAGCACCCGGGGGTCCCCGACGATGGACGCCGACGGCCTGCGCAGCACGGCCATCCCCGCCAACACGAGGGCCTTGGCGGCGTAGTAGGCCGGACACGGAAATAGCGATGAATCCCAGGCAAAATGAGCACTTTCGAGGGCCTCGAAGAGGGCCCCGCTCATCAGGTACCCCGGCGCGCGAAACCCACGCGGACGGCGACCGACGGCCACCTCGATGCGTTGCGCGGAGACCTCGATTTCGTCCCGCAAAACCGCCCCGCTGAGGCGCGAGAGGTCGTAGCGGTGCGAGAGCGAGTGGCTCTCGACGTCGTGCCCGAGGTCGACCATTTCGCGCAAAACGCCTTGATTTTGCGGCCTTTCGAGATCGCGACCGATGGCGAAGAGGGTGAGCGGGAGGCCCGCGCGCTCGGCGAAACGAGACGCGCGCTCGAGGGCGATATCGTAGACGGCGTGGAGGCTAGAAAGGGAAACGGCCCCCCGAGGGAGGCCGTGAATGGCGAGATAACAGGGGATCTCGTCGAGATCGATGGAGACGGCGGCAAACCGCTCCACGGGGAGGCTCAGGAAGCGGCCATTTTTGCGACTTCGTCGGCGAAGTCGGAGGTGACCTTCTGGATACCGTCGCCGCGCTCGAAGCGAACGAAGCGCCCGACCTTGACCGAGGTTCCGACGGCCTTGGCCACTTCGGCAGCGAGCTGCGTGATGGTCTTGCCGGGCACCACGACGCTCTCTTGCTCCAGGAGGACGACCTCGCTGAACCACTTGTTGACCTTGCCCTCGACGATCTTGGGCCAAGACGCTTCGGGCTTGGGCTTCGGATCGTCGCGGAGCTGGGCCAAAAAGATCTCTTTTTGCTTTTCGACGGTGTCGGCCGACACCTCGTCGCGGTTCAGCACGCTGGGGTTCATGGCAGCGATTTGCATCGCCGTGTCTTCCGCGAACTTCAGCACTTCGGCGTGCTTTTCGGCCTCGGCGTTGCCGGTTTCGACCGAGACGAGCACGCCGATCTTGCCACCCATGTGCGTGTAGGCCTGGACGAGGCCCGGCGTACCGGCGGCAAGAGCGAGCCGGTCCCAGCGGCGAGGAGCGACCTTCTCGCCGATTTTCCCGGTGAGCTCCGTGGCCACGTCGGCCGCGGGGCGCCCGCCGATCAGCACCGCGCCGAGCTCGCCCTCGAAGGGCGCGGCGGAGGCGGCGGCCATGATGTCGGTCAGAAACTGCTGAAAACCGTCGCTGCGCGCGGCGAAATCCGTCTGGATGTTGACCTCGATCACGGTGCCCGTGCGGCCGTCGGCCGAGACCGACGCGCGCACTTCGCCTTCGGCGGCCACCGCGCTCGCGCGCTTGGCGCTCTTCGCGAGGCCCTTTTTCAGGATGATCTCGACGGCCTTCTCCATGTCGCCTTCGGCTTCGGTGAGAGCGCCTTTGCAGTCGCTCATGCCGGCCTGGGTGCGCTCGCGGAGCTCGCGGATCGCGTTGGCGTTAATTGCAGCCATCAAACTTCTCCTTCAGGACTGGGCGCGCGGACCACGGCCGCGGCCACCTTGGTAGACATTGATTTCGGGACGGGGCGCTCCGCCTTGGCCGCCACCCTCGGACTGGCGGTCACC
>CAYLJT010001067.1:0-2235 GCA_964383995.1 uncultured Polyangiaceae bacterium | reverse complement strand
GCAGGCGAGATAAAATCGCTTTCCGACCTTCGTGTACAGACAGGCATTGTCATCGGCGGCGGCAATATTTTTCGCGGTATTAAAGCGAGTGCCAAAGGCATGGACCGGACGACCGCCGACAATATGGGGATGCTCGCTACGGTCATCAACAGCCTCGCGCTGCAAGACGCGCTGGAAAAGCAGGGCTGTCCGACGCGCGTGATGACCGCGATCGAGATTCGCCAAATGGCCGAGCCCTACATTCGACGCCGGGCCATCCGTCACTTGGAAAAGGGCAACGTCGTGATTTTCGCGGCGGGCACCGGCAACCCGTTCTTCTCGACGGACACCGCCGCGGCCCTGCGCGCCATGGAAATCCAGGCCCAAGCGCTGTTCAAGGCGACCAAGGTCGAGGGCATCTACGACCGCGATCCCGCGCGCCACGAGGACGCGCAGATGTACACCCGCCTCAGCTACGACCGCTTCTTGGCCGACCGCATCGGCGTGATGGACTCCACCGCGGTCACTCTCTGCCGCGAAAACCGCATGCCCATCCGCGTCTTCAAGCTGACCGAGCGGGGCAACATCCTGCGCGTCTGCCGCGGCGAGCACCTCGGCACCGTCGTCGAAACCTAGAAGAAACCCGAGGAATCAGCCCTCCGCGGCGCTTGCTTGCTCCTCCCGCCACCCTCGACTAGGGTTTCGCCGTCTATGGCCCGCGTAACCGTCGAAGATTGCCTGGAGCGCGAAGAAAACCGCTTCGCCCTCGTTGTGCTTGCCGCCAACCGCACCCGCCAGCTCATGAAGGGCGCCGAGCCCCTCATCCGCTCGAAGAACAAGGCCGCCGTCACCGCCCTGCGCGAAATCGCCGCGGGCCGCGTGAAGTTCAACATGGTCACGGCCGACGTGGTGAACGAGTGGGTGCGTCAGCAGCAGGCCCGCCAAAGGTAAAAACGTTTGAGCACCAACGGTCGTCGCCCGGGGAGACGCGTCGATCGCGAGCTTTTGGCCGGGTCCACGGCCCACTACGAAGACCCGGCCTACTACACCCAGACCTACCGTAAGCGCACGGAAGACGTCGCCTTTTACGTCGACCTCGCGCGGCGCGTGGGTGGCCCCGTGCTCGAGTACGGCGCGGGCAACGGCCGCATCACCCTGCCCCTCGCGCGGGCGGGCTTCGCGGTCACGGCGGTCGACCTGTCCGCGACGATGCTCGCCGATCTCAAGAAGCGCCTGCGCGAAGAGCCGCCCGAGGTGGCCGCCCGCGTGACGGTGAAGCGCGGCGACATGCGGCGGCTGCGCCTCGATCACAAGGCGCGCCTCGTCCTCTGCCCCTTCAACACCTTCTTGCACCTCTACACGCGCGCCGACATCGAGGCCTTTTTGGCGCGTGTCCGCGAGCATTTGAGCCCCCGCGGCGAGCTCGCGCTCGACGTCTCCATCCCCAGCCCCGAAGAGCTCGCGCGCGATCCCGAGCGCTTGTTTCGCACGGTCCCCTTTCGTCACAGCTCAGGCGCCCGCGTGCGCTACGGGGAGCGCTTTGACTACGACGGCCTACGCCAGGTGCTGTTTGTCGCCATGGAGTTCGAGCCCCAAGACGGCTCCGAGGGTTGGATGACGCCCCTCGCGCACCGCCAGATTTTCCCCCAAGAGCTCGAGGCCTTGCTCCACTACAACGGCCTGCGCATCACGCACACTTACGGCGATTTCGAGCGGGGCAAGGCCACCCACCAGAGCGTCTCGCTGGTGATCCGCGCGAAGGCGCGCGCTCACACCCCGATATAAAGGCGGTGCGCGAAGTTGCGTTCGAGCTTCGCGCGCAAGACCTTCTCGGCGGCGGTCTCGATGTCGTACTCGATTCGTTTGAACTCAAACCGCTTGGCGTCGGTGTCGTAGACCGTGTAGCTCGCGCGGTTGTCGTAGTCTCGCGGCTGGCCCACGCTGCCCACGCTGACGATGTACTTGCGGTTGGCTTCGAGCGTGAAATCGGCCGCGGGCAGCTCTTCGACGGTGGTCGGGGTGAGCGCAAAGACCTTGCACAGGTGCGAATGGCCGATGAGCGTGAGGTGCCCAAGCTCGCCCCAGATCGGCAGGCATTCGCGCGCTTGCTCGGGGGCGAAGATGTACTCGAACTCTTCGAGGCGCACCGGGGAGCCGTGGCAAAGGTCGACGCCGATGTCGGGGAGCTTCTCGCGATAAGTGAGCGTCTTCAGCCACGTCATGTTCTCGGAGGTGAGCACCGAGGCGTGGGTGTCG
>CAYLJT010001066.1:0-2239 GCA_964383995.1 uncultured Polyangiaceae bacterium | reverse complement strand
CACCCGAGAGCTCCATCACCACGCGCACCGTGCCGTGCATGGCCGGGTGGCTGGGACCCATGTTGAGCAACATGGGCTCGCTCGGAAGCTCCAATTGGCTCTCGTCGAGCTCTACGTCCAGGGGCTCCATGAATCAGCTTCCTTTGGGGTCCGTCGCGCCAGAAGCCTCGGTGAGGGCCTCACGGTGCAAGAGATCGTGGGTTTGACGCCCAAACGGCAGGCCCTCGTCGGGGCCGAAGGGTGCCAGTTTGTCGAGCGTGTCTTTGCGAAACTCGACGAGGGGTTGGCAACGCTCTGCGGGGTAGTCTTTGCGCAGCGGATGCCCTTCGAACTCGGGATACATCAGGATGCGGCGGAGGTCGGGGTGACCCACGAACTCGACGCCGAACATGTCGAAGCACTCACGCTCGAACCAGCCCGCGCCTTTCCAAACGGGGACCAGCGAAGGTATGCGGGCGCCGTCGCCCTCTTCGTCGCCAATCTGGGCCTTCAACCGCAAACGGTGCCCGCGATCGAGGGAGCGCAGGTGGCAAACGACGTCGAAGCGCTGCTCGCGACCGGGGTAATCGACGGCCGTGATGTCGGTGAACATGTCGAAGGCGCAACGCGGATCGTCGCGCAAGAACTGGGCTACCTCGCGCCAACGTTTGGGCTCGACGACGGCGGTGTCGTCGCCCAAGTGCGAGTGCGTGTCGACGATGGCGTCGCCGAAGCGTTCTTTCAGGATGTCGAGGACCCTCTTGCTCATGCGCGGCTCGCCCCCGAAGGCTTCTTGCCAAGCTGAAGGAGGCCGGTCGTGCCCTCCGTCGGGTCGGTGCGCGGGCGCACCATGGCGGGGGTGCGATCGCCCCGCGCGATCTTGTCTTGCAACAGCAAGAGGCCGTCGATTACGCCTTCGGGGCGGGGCGGACAGCCGGGCACGTACACGTCCGTCGGGATGACTTTGTCGATGCCCGCGAGCGTCGTGTAGTTGTCGTAGAAGCCGCCGCTCGACGCGCAGGTGCCGAAGGCGAGCACGTATTTGGGGTCGGCCATTTGCTCGTAGATGCGCTTGAGCGCGGGGGCCTGGCGTTGGCTGATGGTGCCGACGACCCACAACAAATCGCTTTGGCGAGGCGAAAAACGCGGCGCTTCAGCGCCGAAGCGCGCCATGTCAAAGCGCGGGCTGGCGAGCGCCATGAACTCCATGGCGCAGCAGGCGGTGACGAAAGGGTATTGAAAGAGCGAGTATTTCTTCGCCCAATTCAGCAGATCTTCGAAGCGCGTGGTGGCGAAGCCCGTCTCCGAGCCCTCCAACACGCGCGTCTCGGTGCGGCTCAGCTCTCCCATTCCAGGGCTCCTTTGCGCCAAACGTAAACGAGGGCGACGGCCAAAAGCGCGACGAACGAGGCCATCGTCGCCAGGCCCGTCCAGCCGAGGCTGCGAAATTCGACGGCCCAGGGGTAGATGAGCACGGCCTCGATGTCGAAGACCACGAACAGGATCGCGGTGAGATAGAACTTGACGCTGGGCTTGACGAAGCGCCCGCCGGTGCTCTCGCTACCGCACTCGTACGGGATCATTTTTTCGTCGGTGGGGTTCTTGGGGCCGAGGAACGACGTCAGCGCGAACATGCCGACGGTGATCACTCCCGCGAGCAAAAACAGCAGAAACAGAGGGACGTACGTGGCCATGGGGCTCCGATGAACCGTGCGCGGTGTGGGCCGAATGCGGGCACAAACCGCGATGATTTCGCGACAAAGCGCGAGCGAGTTCTAGTCCCCGCGGCCGTCCGCTGTCAATCGCAGCGCCTCGACGGAGCAAGCCGGCCGGCCGGCGCCCCGGGACCCCTGAACATTTGTCCGAAAACTTTTGGGGGGTTCGTCGTTTCGACGCAACTGGCGCCGAACCATTGTCGATGAACCGGTTGGAAGCCAAACTTCAACCACGAGGTCGCCGCGATGCACGAAGCTCCCTTCATTCAAGGCCCCATGACCGAGACCCCGGACCCGCGTTTGCTGGACGGGACGCCGCTTCAACCCATCCGGCGCCTCGGTTGGGGCATTTCGACGGACGTCCTGTCGTGCCTGACCCAGAGCGGGGTCGAGGTGGCCGTCAAGGTGCTGCGCCCGAGCGCGGCGCACGACGAAGAGTCGCGCATCCGGCTGTTTCGCGAGACGGAGATCCTTCAGCGAGTCAGTCACCCCAGCGTCATCGAACTGTATGCCTGGGGCACGACCAAGGACGGGAGGCCCTATCT
>CAYLJT010001065.1:0-2251 GCA_964383995.1 uncultured Polyangiaceae bacterium | reverse complement strand
GTCCGTCCGTCCGCTCTCGCTCGAGCGCGTCGACGACCGGCTCCACTTCGCTCCGAAGAACTCTCCTCCGCTCTAGCTCGCGTCCACGAACTGGCCCGAAACGCCGCATTTTTACGGCGCGTCGGGCTCTGGATTTGGAGCGGGATCGCACGCGCGATCCCTTCGCGGAGTAGAGAGCATGTGGTTTTCATGGGATGCCCGCACGCGCGGGCACCTCGCACGGGTTGGCCCCGCGGCCTTCGCTGTATTCTTGTTCGCGCTGCCCGTGGCCGCCCAAACCGACGCGCCCGCGGCGCCGCCGACGCCTGCCGACGGGGCACCTCCACCGCAGACCTTGCCAGCGACGGAGGCGCCGGCAGCTTCCACGGCAGCGGCTCCTGGGGTGCCGAGTGGGGTCCCACCAGCGCCCGCCTTGAGCCCCGAGGAGCTGTTGGAGATTCAACGCGCGACGGGGGCCGACGCCGCCGCGCTCTCCGTGGGGCCGGCCGCTCCTGCGCCGGCGGCGGGCGCTCCACCGGCCACGGCAGCTTCGCTCCTGCCCGACATCGCGGTCATCATGGACGTCGCGGCCGCCGGCTTCACGTCCGAGACAAACTACCAAAAGGGCGAGCACGACCCCGCGCAAAACGGCTTCAATTTGCAGGCTGTGGAGCTGTCCCTCGGCAAGTCGGTGGATCCCTACTTTCGCTTCGACGCAAACTTCGCCTTCACCCTGGAGGGCGTCGAGGTCGAAGAGGCCTACGCCACCAGCAGCGACCTTCCTGCCAACCTCCAGGTGCGCGCGGGACAGATGCTGACGCGCTTTGGTCGGCTCAATGCAACCCACCCACACGCCTGGGACTTCGTCGATCTACCCTTCGTCTTGGGCCGCTTCTTCGGAGGCGACGGTAACCGCGGCGTGGGCGTCGAGCTCTCCTACCTGACGCCCCTCCCCTGGTATGTCGAGCTCGTCGCGTCATCCACCAACGCCACGGGAGACACCACCAATCGCAGCTTCTACGGTGCCAGCGACGGCCCCGTACAGAGCCCCGCCGACCTCGAAAATTTGCTCGCTTTGAAGCAGTTTTTCGAGCTCTCCGACAACTGGTCGCTGCTCACCGGGGTCTCCGCCGCGACCGCGCCCAACGCCAGCGCGACGCATGGCAGGACCGAGATCTACGGGGCCGACCTGTACTTGAAATACCGACCCATCACGTATGCAAGCTCGACCGTCGTGGCCTTGCAGGCCGAGTGGTTGGCTCGACGCAGGGACGTGCCCCGAGACCGCCTCATCGACCACGGGGGCTACTTGCAGCTCGCTTGGCGTTTCGCCGAGCGCTGGGGGACCGCCGCGCGCTACGAGTACGGAAGCCCCGTGTACGACCAGCACGCGGGGTCCGCCGTCGACCCCCTCGACCCCACCGAGGTCGGTCACCGCCAGCGCGTCAGCGCCAATCTGACCTTTTGGCCCAGCGAGTTCTCCCGCCTGCGCCTGCAGGGCTCGGGGGATTTTCCGGCCTGGGCGCCTCACCCCGTGGGAGCCGTCTTTCTCGCCCTGGAGGTCGCCATTGGCAGCCACAGGGCCCACAAGTTTTAGCAGGAGAATCGATCATGTTTCGCAAGCTGTGCGTATCGTTCTTGATCCTTTGCGGCCTACTCTTCGCACCCCGCGCCGCCCGCGCCGAGCTGTCCGTCGTCACCACCGTGCCGAGCCTCGCGGCCCTCGTCAAGGAGGTCGGCGGCGCCCACGTGACAGTCAGGTCCCTGGCGCTTCCCACACAAGATCCCCACTTCGTCGACGCCAAGCCGAGCCTGGTGTTGGATCTCAACAAAGCCGACCTGCTGGTCGCCGTGGGCCTGTCTCTGGAGGTCGGATGGTTGCCGGTTTTGCAAGCCGGTGCACGCAACGCCAAGGTAGCACAGGGGGGAGCGGGCTACGTCGAAGCGTCGCGCTTCATCCAACCTCTGGACGCGCCGCAGTCGGTGGACCGCAGCCAAGGGGACATTCACCCCGGTGGCAACCCGCACTTCCTGTACGACCCCCGCGCCGCCGCCCTGGTGACCAAGGGCCTGGCCGACAAGATGAGCGAGCTCGATCCAGGGCAGAAGGACAGCTACCAGGCCAACGCCGCGGCGTTCATCGTCAAGCTCGACAGCGCGCGAAAGGCCTGGGAGGCGCGGCTCTCGGGCTTCCGAGGCTCGCCCTTCATCGGCTACCACAAGACCTGGAGCTACCTTTCCGACTGGTTGAGCCTCAACCAAGTCGAGGCCC
>CAYLJT010001064.1:0-2252 GCA_964383995.1 uncultured Polyangiaceae bacterium | reverse complement strand
CCACGGCGCCGCGGCGGCGGCGCGCCCGGCGACGGCGGTCGAGGCGTTCATCGTGGATCCGGCAGGCGCCCACCGCGGAACTTGCACCGACTGCCACCTGCCGCACGGCTCGCCCAGGGTGTCCTCCGAGGCCTGTCGGGGTTGTCACCAGGGTGCGCTCGTCGACTTCAACGCCCCGAACGCCAAGCACGCCCGCTGTGGCTCTTGCCACGAGCCCCACAAGCCCGTGCAATCCGCCCAGGGTCGCTGTGGATCTTGCCATGCCCCCATGGCCAGCGTCGCCAGCCAGTGGCCCCCGACCTCGCCCCACGCCACGTCGTGTGGAGCTTGCCATCAACCCCACGACGTCACCAAGAAGAAGGCCTGCGCCGATTGTCATGGAGCGGAGGCAACAAGCGCCCTGACTGGCAAGCACCGCTGCGAGCAATGCCACGCTCCGCACCAGGCTCCGCCAGGCACCGGTCCCGCCTGGTGGAGCCGCTGCGCCGCGTGTCACGAAAAAGAGGTGAACTTCGCCAGCGAGCGCGGTCCCACCCACGAGCGCTGCGAAAACTGCCACAAACCCCACGCGTTTGCGGTGCCGGAGTGCACGTCTTGCCACACGGACGCCAACACCCACGGTCTGCACCGTGTCAAGGAGCACACCGCCGATTGCACCCGATGCCACGACGCCCACGACAAGCAACCTCCCACGCGGGAAGATTGCCTGTCGTGTCACAAGGACCGCAGGGCCCACGAGCCGCAAGCGACGACCTGCTTCGGCTGCCACCCGTTTCAGTGAACGTCGGCCCGTGCGCGCCCGGCGTCGGCGAAATGTCGCGGACATGCGGAGCGACGCGCGGCGCCGCCCCCAAGCCCCGCGAGCTACTTCTTCGCGAGCGACTTGCAGATGTCCTTGGCCGCGGCAAGATCCGCCGGGGACGCCAGACCGACGCCGGAGCAACCGTACTTCTTGCCACCCACGTCGACGTGCAGGCCGAACCCGTACATCTTCGTGTCTTTGCCCTCGAAGTCCTTGAGCGCGCTTTCGTACTCGAGCGTGTCCGCCGTGTCGGTCGTAAACGTCACCTTGCCCTGAACGGCCTCGGCGCCGACCTTGGCACCCGACTTCATGTCGGCCAGAGGAAGCTGCCCGGCGTTGACGGTGAGCTGGTACTCCTTGAAAGCCACCTGCGCCCCGCCCGCGCCGTCGTCGGCGACCTTCGCCCCCGCGGGGCCCTTGAGCGTCATGCCCTTCCAGGCGTCGCCGGCCGGGCTGAGGTCGATTTCGGAAGCCGCAGCGGGCGCCGCCGGCTTCGCGGCCTCCGGCTTCGCCGCAGCGGCCGCGGTCGTCGCCCCGGTGGGCTTCGCGTCCGTGCCAGCGGGCGGCGCGGCCCCTTCGTCGCAAGCGGCGAGGAGCAAGGTGAGAGCGATGGGGAGAACGGCTTTGAGATTTGTCTTCATCGGGCCCCCCTAAATCCATCTCCGTCCCAACGTCAATCCCAATTGCGCGACCGCAGGACCACGCCTTGAGAGCGGTCATCATTCGTCGGCATCGGTCGTCATCGGCCTCCTCCAGCAGGTCGAGAGCACCCAGGACATCCTCGGTCGCGACAACCGTCGGGACAGGGCGGAGCAGCTTGAAGCGCCCATTCCCGGTTGGAAGTCGAGACGGTCCGATGTGGAGATTGCCCTGTACATCGATGGCGGACACGCAAGTACTGGGGACGGCCGACTGCGGCGAGGCGGCAACAGGCGCCCCGGGCGGGAACGATTTGGGCGGTCCTAGCGGGATTTGCCCCAAGAAGCGAGGGGGCACGCCGCGATTCGCTTCCGAGGTATCGGTTGCCAACAGCAACTGGTTCAGGGTGCCCTGCTTGTCGATGACGAACAGCTTGATGTTCGGACCCTCCATCAATTGGTACCAGGCGATGGCCACCCCTGCGGGAACGCGCCGGCCGGCCCCACCTCCGCAGCGTCATGCCAGGTCGGGTACGTGCCCCACGCCACGCGCGGCGTACCGTTCGATTTTCCAGAGGGGGGCCCCCGTAATACTCGAACATGCCGCTTTGAGGTCGAAGGTGAGCATCTGACCGTCGTCGCCGGAGGCGCGAAACACATCGTCCTCGTCGGAGACGCTGCCCTGGGGCAGGCCCAATAGCTCGGCAAGGTGCCTGGCTTGACCGCATCGCAGGCGCAGGGTGCGACGTCGAGCACCGCGATGGTACCCCCCACCGCGACCGCGGGCTCGGCGGGTGATTCGTCGCCCCCAC
>CAYLJT010001063.1:0-2257 GCA_964383995.1 uncultured Polyangiaceae bacterium | reverse complement strand
GAGCGCGGGCTATCGACGGCGACCGCGCGCTCATCCACGAAGAACACGTGGACGCTCGACCACGGGAGGGCGAGCTGCGCGAGGTTTTGGTATGCGACAAGGGGCGAATTTCCGCCTGACAGCGCGACGCTTGCGTAGCCCTTCTGGCGAACGCCCTCCATGATCCCTCGCGCGATCGTTTCGGCGACGAGCGCCGCCGCTTCTCCCGCGTCCTTCGCGAGCCACTCCTCGTGATTCGGGGCTAACGCGCTGGCTGGCATCACGAGGCTCCCGACGATTTAGTTTGAGCTGCAGCGAATTGAATCGCCGCGGAGAGCGCTTGCGCGTACACCGCGTCGCCCTCGTTCGCGTCGATGGCGCGCTCGGCGACCCAGGTCTCATCGCGAAAACCAAGCGCGTGACGATGAGCGCGCGGCCGCGCCCCTTCGAGGGTGAGCAGCGCCGCACCTGGTGTTTCGGCTCGTGCGCAGCTCGCCACGAGGGCGCCCGCGGGGCCTTCGGTCTCGAGTCGAAGCAGCGTGATGGCGCCGGGCTCGACGTCGTCGCGGGGATCCGACGCGATCGTCACGGTCACGTCCCCGTGCGGTCCGCGCACCCGCCCTCCGGGCTCGAGCGACCAGCCGAGGCGAGACGCCAGCCAACCCACGAGCACATGGGGATGGCATCCGGTGCCCGGCCGGTGGCTCACCGTGACCCGCCGCACGTGCTGGAGCTCGGCGGGCTCGTCGTCGAACAAGCGCGCCAACAGCTCTCGAAACGAATAGCTTCGCACCCAACCTCGATCGGCAGTCACCGCGCGCGCTCCACGCAGGGCCCCTTCGAGCGACGCCATGCTCATGCGCTGTGTGTCCACCACGATACGTGACGCTCGCGAGCCGACCGAGCGGGCGAGCACCGCAGGCGCCTCCGGCGCTAGCTCGACGACCATCGGGAGCTCGGGCAGCGCCAACGTCCCGATGACGGAAGCCGCGCGCTCCGCCGCCATCGCGCCGAACGAGAGCGCAATGCGATCGGAGCACGTGCTCGAGCCGGCGCCGTCGGCGCGGCAGATGGCGGACACATCGCCCTTCAAATCGCCCGGATCGAGGCGGCCGTCGACACACACGACAAGGGCCCTGCCGGGGCGAGACGCGGTCAGCTGGTCCGCCGCTTCGACCCAGCGATCGAGCTCGCTGCGCGGCGTGACGACCACGTACGTGAGCATCGCGGCGCGTACCTTCACGGGCTCTTGCGAGCTCTCGTCGGGCGGCGCCCAGACCCTTTGCAGCTCCGACTCGATGGCCGCGAGCGCGTCGCTCACGCGCCCCGTCGGGGTCACAACGTCCTCCACGCCCGCCCGGGCCCCAAGAGCGCCTTGGCTTCGTCGGGCCCCTCGGATCCCGCGGCGTAGCTAGCGAGAGGCGTCGAGCCGTCGGCGAAGCTTCGCATGATCGGATCGATGAACGACCACTGCGCCTCGACCTCGTCCGCGCGTGTGAACAGCGTCGCATCGCCGCGCATGGCGTCGAGCATGAGCCGCTCGTAGGCCTCGGGCGAGCTCGATCCGAACGTCGCGCCGTAGCGAAAATCCATGGCCACGTCGCGGAGCGCCATGCCGCCTCCGGGCACCTTGGTGACGAAACGCAGCGCGACGCCTTCGTCGGGTTGAATGCGCATTACGAGGGCATTGGGGCTGGACTCGTTGCCGCGGAACAAGCGATGCGGGAGCGGCGCGAAGTGCAACACGACCTCGGCCGTGCGCTTCGCGAGGCGCTTTCCTGAGCGCAAGAAGAAGGGCACGCCGCCCCAACGCCAGTTATCGATGTCCATCCTGAAGGCGACGTAGGTGTCGGTGTTCGACGTGGGCGACACATCGGGCTCCTGGCGATAACCAGGCACCTTGTCGCCTCGCACGTGGCCCGGACCGTATTGCCCACGCACGACGTAGCGCTGCACGTCGGCCCCGCGAATCGGCCGCAGCGCGCGCAACACCTTCACCTTCTCGTCGCGAATCGCGTCGGCCTCCCACGACGACGGGGGCTCCATCGCCACCAGCGTGAGGATCTGCAGAGCGTGATTTTGCACGATATCCCGCGTGATCCCGACCCCCTCGTAGAACTTCCCCCGCCCTTCGACGCCGATGTCCTCGGCCACCGTGATCTCCACGTGGCTGATGTGCTCGCGCGACCACAAGGGCTCGAAGATGCGATTGCCGAAGCGCAAGACCAAGAGATTCTGAACGGTCTCTTTTCCGAGGTAGTGATCGATTCGGTAGATC
>CAYLJT010001062.1:0-2261 GCA_964383995.1 uncultured Polyangiaceae bacterium | reverse complement strand
GTCCCGTCAAGCGCGTCGCAGGCGCCGACCGATCGGACGCCTCCCCCGACCGGCGCTCAGGCGACGCGCATCGATGGCACGCCGATGGTGGCCATCGGAGGCGAAGGAGAGTCGAAAAACGCTGGATTTCCGCCGTCAACCGAGCGTTCGGTGCTGGCGCCGGGCCCGAAGCCGGCGCGCACGATGCTGGGCCTCGGGGTCGATGCGGCCGAGAAGGCCGACGCCGAAGAGCCCGCGAATGACAAGCCCCAAGGGCTCAGCGCGGCGGCTCGCACGGAGCCAAAGGGCCCCGGCGACACCCTCGAAAGCGCCAAGCCCGCGTTCGAGCCCAAGCCGGAGGTTTCGGCAGCGAAGCCCGCGGTTTCGGCGGCCAAGCCGGCGGTGAAGACGATCCCGGGTGGCTTGACCGCGAAGCCCGCGAGCGGGCGGCCGACGAGCGCGCGTCCCAGCGAAGACGCCGTGGAAATCCCGATGGCGAAGGGCGGCAAGGGCCTGCCCATCGCGATCGGCGTGGTCGTTGTCGCGGCCCTCGGCATCGGCGCGTTCGTGGCGTTTTCGGGGGACTCGAAGCCCCCGGCGCCGAGCACCACGACGACCGCGGCTGCGGCACCGACGCCCGCCCCCGAGCCCACGCCGACCCCATCGCAGACGGCGACCGCTGCGGCCACGGCGACGGCGCCTGCGACGGCCGCCGCTCCTTCCGCTCCACCCGCCTCCCCCACGGCAACCACGAAACCCCCCGAAAAAACCGCCTCCACGCCCACCGCGACCGCCGCGCCCAAGGGCACGACCGCCGCGCCGAAGGGCACCACGAGCCCGGCCCCGAAGGGCACCTCGACGGGCAAGGGCACCGGCATCATGCGGACCACACCGTTTTGAGCTTCCGGCGCCCGCAAAAGCCCCGTATTTCCACGCGTAAGAACACGGAGACACCAGAGCCCCGATGATGCGACGAATCTCCATCACCACCGTCCTCGCCGCCACCCTCCTCCCCACTGTCCTCGGCCAAATGGCCGTTCCTTTGGGCCCCCTCGCGGAGCCCTCGGCGTACGCGCAACAAGACGCCGTCACCGAGGTCGCGCGGCAGCGCTACGAAGAGGGCGTTCAGGCCTACGACGCAGGCAAGTTCGAAGACGCGCGCTCCGCGTTCCTGCAGGCCTACGCGCTCAAGCGGCACCCGGCCGTATTGCTCAACTTGGGCCTTTCGGAGCTGAAGTCGGGCCACCCCGAAGACGGTGGAAACCACCTGCAGCAGTTCCTCCGCGAGTTCCCCTCGGCGACGCCCGATCAGCGCACGTCGGCCGAGAAGGGCATCGCGGACGCAAAAAAGAAGACCGCGTTCATCATCCCGATCGTGGACGCCAACGGCGCCGACTTGAGCGTCGACGGGACCCCGATCGGCAAGTCACCGCTGCTCGATCCGTATTTCGTGAAGGCCGGAAAACACACGGTTTTTGCGACGTACGGCGGCAAAAGCGCAACCGCGCAAGTGGACGCGAAGACGGGCGGCGCGACCGCCGCGACGTTGACCCTCGGTGTCGCGGGCGCGGCCGTCGTCGCGCCGGTTCCGGTGCCGACGCCCACGCCGACGTCCTCGCCGACGCCCTCCCCTTCGCCCGCGCCGGCCCCCGCGCCGACGATGCAAACGGCCCCGCCGCCCCAACCGCCGCCGGCCTACGGCCCCACCGATCAGCCTCCGCCGCCCCAATACCCGCCGCCCACGTACAGCGCGAGCTCCGACGGCTTCTTCGATGGTCGCGAGCCGATCGACGAGTGGTACCTGCGCAAGCCCATCGCGTGGGTCGGCTCCGGCATCGCCGCCATCGGCTTGATCAACGGCGTGATCTTCTCCATCGCAGCCTCTTCAGCGGCCTCCAGCGCCGACGATCACGCGGCGCAAATCCAGGCCGAGTCCACGCGGCAGCTCGCCGCCATCGACGACCGCACCGACCTCACCGAAGCGCAAAAGCAGGTGCTCCGTGCGGAGAACACGATGCCGGTCTGCGGCAGCCCCGACTCGTCGTCCGGCGACAAGCCCCACTACACCGACGCCTGCAGCACGCTGCGCGACGACTTCTCGTCGCACGACACCGACGTGGCCTTGGCGACCGTGGGCTGGGTGTTCTTCGGCCTCGGCGTCGCCGGCACCGCGGCCTACGCGGCGATTGATTGGTACCCCAACAAAGTGGAGACGCAGGCCGAGTCCAGCGAGCCCAAGTTCGTCGTCGGGCCGATCCTCTCGCCGACCCAAAAAGGCATCG
>CAYLJT010001061.1:0-2281 GCA_964383995.1 uncultured Polyangiaceae bacterium | reverse complement strand
TGCTCTTCGTGATCTCGACAAAGTCGGTGCTCGTGTAAAAGCGCCGGGCCGGGGATGTCGGCTTGTACGACTTAATGCCCATGGCTACTCCGCCTTCGCCGCGTCGGCGGCCGTGTCCGCCGTTGCTTCGGCGTCGTTGTCGGTTTCGTCAAAGAACTGAATCGAGTCGCCATCCTTGAGCGTGATGACGGCCTTTTTCCAGTTCTGGAGCTTGGCGTAGCCGCGCCCCATACGCTTGTCTTTGCCACGGAAGACGAGGGTGTTCACGTCGACGACGCCGACCTTGAACAGGGCCTCGATGGCATTTTTGATTTCGATCTTGTTGGCGGTACGCGCCACTTCGAACGTCACCTTGTTGTTGTCCTCGCGAATGCGCGTGGACTTCTCGGTGAGGACGATGGGCCGCTTGATGATTTGTTCGGGCGTCATGGCATCACCTCACGCTTGGCTTTCGTCGCTTGCGCCTTTGCCCGCCGCCCGCGCCTCGATCGCCTTGATGGCCCCTTTCGAGACAATCAGGTGGTCGTGGCGAAGGAGGTCATAGACATTGACACCTTCGGGCGGAAGGAACATGTGCGCAGACAGGTTGCGCACGCTCTTCACGAGCTTCTCATTGGTCTTGTCGTCGACGATCAAGGCCTTTTTCCCAGCTTGCAGAGCGGTCAGCGCGGTCGTGACCGCCTTGGTCTTGGCCTCGGCCAGGTCGAAGTTGTCGACCACGATGAGGCGAGACTCTTTCGCAAACAGCGAAAGTGCGCTCTTGAGCGCGCCGATGCGCACCTTGCGCGGGGGTCGATAACCCCAGTCCTTGGGCTCGAGGGCGTGGGCCATGCCGCCGCCGACGCGGTGGGGGGCGCGAACCGAGCCCTGGCGAGCGCGGCCGGTGCCCTTTTGCTTGTAGAGTTTCTTGCTCGATCCGGAGACCGCAGAGCGCTCTTTGGTGGCCTTGGTGCCCGAGCGCCGCGAGGCGAGCTGGGCCTTCACCACTTCGTAGAGCAAGTGCTCTTTGACCTCACCACCGAACACGTCGTCCGAGAGGTCGATCTTGCCGACCTCTTCCCGCTGCAGATTGAAGACAGTAAGCTCCATGATCGCCTCCTAGGACTTGATCTCGACGTCGACGCCGGCGGACAAATCGAGCTTCATCAACGCGTCGAGCGTTTGCTGCGTCGGGTCGATGATGTCGAGAAGGCGCTTGTGGGTGCGGATTTCGAATTGCTCGCGGCTCTTTTTGTCGACGTGAGGTCCGCGGAGAACCGTATACCGGCGGACTTCGGTGGGCAGGGGGATGGGTCCCGCGACGCGGGCGCCCGTGCGCTTGGCCGTCTCGACAATGTCCGTCGTCGACTTGTCGAGCAGCTGGTGATCAAACGCCTTCAGGCGAATGCGGATTTTGGTGGTGTCAGTCATCGGTTTTCTCTCTCCAGAATCTTCGTCGCGGCGGCACCGCGGGTCTGCCGTTTGCGCAAACCCAGGCGCTCAGTAGTGTTTGTCGATGATCTCTTCCTGCACTTGCGCCGGCACCGGCGCGTAGTGACCGAACTGCATCGTGTGGGTGGCGCGCCCCTGCGTTTTGGAGCGCACGTCGGTGGCGTAGCCGAACATCATCGACAGCGGGGCCTCCGCGTGGATTACGCGCAGATTGGCCCTTTGACCCATGTCGAGGATCTTGCCGCGGCGGGAGTTCATGTCGCCAATCACGTCGCCCAGGTAGTTTTCCGGACAGACGACCTCGACGGTCATGATCGGCTCGAGCAACTGCACACCGCTGGTTTTGGCTGCGTCTTGGAAGGCCATGGAGCCCGCGACCTCGAAGGCCGGCCCCGACGAGTCGACCTCGTGGAAACTGCCGTCCACCAACCGAACCTTGCAGTCCACAATCGGGAAGCCCAAGAGCACACCGCGGCTCATCGCGTCCTTGATGCCCTTTTCGACGAAGGGAATGTACTCCTTCGGGATCAGGCCACCGACAATGGCATTCTCGAAGACGAACCCTGAGCCCCGCGCCCCCGGCTCCATGTCGATGATGACGTGGCCGTATTGACCATGACCACCGGTCTGCCGAATGAAGCGGCCTTCCGCCCTCGACACAGGCCGCATCACGCTCTCGCGATAGGCCACCTGGGGCTTGCCCACATTGGCGTCGACCTTGAACTCGCGGCGCAGGCGGTCGACGATGATCTCCAGGTGCAATTCGCCCATGCCGGCGATGATCGTCTGACCCGTCTCTTCGTTGGTGAACGTGCGGAAGCTCGGGTCTTCGTAGGCGAGCTTTTGCAGT
>CAYLJT010001060.1:0-2287 GCA_964383995.1 uncultured Polyangiaceae bacterium | reverse complement strand
CTTCCCCGGCGCCCTCATGGGCGGCTTTTGGGCCAAGCCGTGGACCGGTTGTCGCGGGACCAACGACGCTCACGAGCCCACGTTTACCTTTTACGAAACCGGCTTCCGCTGTTGCGCGGAGCCAGGGACCCTCGACGCTGACGGTAGGCCGAAGGGCAAAAGCCCCGCGGACCACCCCTGAGAGACGACGCGTGCGCGCACTGTTCTTTGGTACTCCAACGATTGCCGTGCCGGCCCTGCAAGCCCTCGTCGAGGTCGCGGACGTGGCCGGCGTCGTGTGTCAACCGGACAAGCCCGCGGGACGTGGCCTTTCGCTGCGTGTACCGGCCGTAAAACAACGGGCGCTGGAGCTAGGGCTGACGGTGATGCAGCCCGAGAAAATTCGCACGCCGGAGTTTACGGCGTGGGTGCGCTCGACGCAGGCCGACTTCGCGTTGGTGATGGCCTACGGTCGCATCCTGCCGCCGAGCGTGCTCGATGCTCCGCGCCACGGTTGCCTCAACTTGCACGCGTCGCTCTTGCCCCGCTACCGCGGCGCGGCGCCGATCAACTGGGCCATCGTTCGCGGCGAGACCGAGACCGGCATCTCGCTCATGCAGATGGACGAAGGGTGCGACACGGGTCCCGTCTACGCGATGCATGCCTTGCCCATCGACATCGCGATGAACGCCGACGATCTGAGCAGCGAGCTTGGCGAGCTCGCCGCGCGCGTGGTGGCGACGGATCTCGAACGCGCGGTGATGGGAGAGCTCGACGCGGTCCCGCAAGATCACAAGCTCGCGACGCTCGCGCCCCTTTTGAAGAAGGACGACGGGCGCATCCCTTGGGACAAGCCCGCGCGCGTCGTGCACGATCACATCCGCGGCATGACGAGCTGGCCGGGGGCGTGGACGACGATCGCGAACAAGACCTTCAAGGTGCTGAAGGCGCGCGTGGCCAAGCGCGCGGTGCGCCTCGACGTGCCCGGCACGGTGATCTACGCGGGCCGCGACGGCATCGAGGTGGCCTGCGGCGAGGGCTCGTTGATGCTCTTGCGCGGACAGATGGAGGGCCGCAAGCCCCTCGACGCGGCGGAGCTCGTGGCCGGACGCGCGGTGAAGGACGGCGCCAAGCTCGGCGCCACATGAACGTCGACGACGAGCGCCTGCTCGATGACTTCCTTCGTGAAATGCGCGCCGAGTTCCCTCGGTTTCGCATCGTCCACAAGGAGCACGACGCGCTCTCGAAGCTCATCCACCGTGTGCTCTTCGTGCTCACGCTCGGCGGTCAACGCGAGTACCTCACGCGCTATCACACGGTGCTCGGCGACACGCTGTACGTGCCGACCGCGTGGCATGGCACACCGCCTCGGAGGCGCGTCGTAACGCTTCGCCACGAGCGCGTGCACTTGCGTCAACGGCGTCGCTACACCCTGCTCGGCATGGCGTGGCTCTACCTCGTGCCGTTTTTTCCCGTGGGCTTGGCGTACGGAAGAGCGCGCATCGAGTGGGAGGCGTACGCCGAGACCCTGGCCGCGATTCAGGAGCTCGAGGGCAACGAGAGCGCGCGGAGCCCCGAGCTTCGGCGCTGGATCGTCGCCCAATTCACGGGGCCCGCCTACGGTTGGATGTGGCCCTTCCCGCGGATCGTCGAGCGTTGGTACGACGAGGCTCTGAGGGACCTCGGTATTTTGGTTTGAGCCTGCGCTCGCGTGGAGAGCGAGACCTCGGGTAGGACGCCCCATGCAAGGCGAATGGCCGCCGTTTCCGTTCCGCAACGGTGAGCCTCGGTTGGCTCCTTTCGTGCGCAAGTTGCCGAGGACGGCCCCAAAAAAAGGGAGCATAGACCACGAATTTGTGGGGCTTTTCGGCGCAAGGGAAAGGAAGCACTTGCCTCGCGCGGCGCGTGCGATTCTATTCGCAAGCTCACCCACATCCTCATGATGAAGCGAAGAGCCCCCCTTTGGACCTCGGTTTTCTGGTTTTCCCTCCTGGCAACGCTCGCCGTTTGGTTGGTGGCGTGCTCGGAGCCCAAGCGGCCCGATGGCGGGGAGGGCTTGCTCCCGGTGGGCGCCAGCGCACCTGATCTGGTGGGACAGGACCAAGATGGCAACGTGCAGCGCATCTCGGCGGAGCGCGGCCGGCCCCTGGTCGTCTACTTCTACCCGAAAGACGGCACGCCCGGTTGCACCGCGGAGGCCTGCGCGTTCCGTGATGTCTGGGACAAATACAAGGCCGTCAACGCGCAGGTCTTCGGTGTTTCAGCCGACACGCGCGAGGCCCACTCCGAGTTTGCCAAGGAACATGGG
>CAYLJT010001059.1:0-2293 GCA_964383995.1 uncultured Polyangiaceae bacterium | reverse complement strand
ATTTCCAAAGGGGCACCTGGTGCGGCTCGGCGCGGGTCTTTCCATGTTGTTCATGATCACCGAGGCGGCTGTCGGTGCGGGCCTCGTGCTGTTCGAGCTGGTGGCGCAAGATGCCTCGATTGCGCGGGGATTTTCCATCTCCGTGCACCTCGTGAACACGTTCTTGCTGGTCGCCTCCCTGACCCTGACCGTCGACTGGGCGGGGGGCGCGCGCGCGCCGCGTTTTGGCGGTCAGGTTCCGCACCGCACGCTCGTCGTCTTGGCCGCCCTTCTTACCATGGTGGTCGGGGTCACGGGGGCCATCGCCGCCCTCGGCGACACGCTCTTTCCTTCCCAAACGCTGGTGGAAGGTCTGGCCTCCGACCTTTCGGCCACCGCCCACATCTTCCTTCGCCTGCGCACCCTCCACCCCTTCGCGGCCGCGGGCTTGAGCCTGTTCTTGCTGGTCCTTGCCAGCTCGGTCTCACCCACCCTGCGCTCGCAGCGGGGCAAGCGTCGCGCGAGCGTGTTGGCCGTCCTTGCCATCTTGCAGGTGGGGGTCGGCCTCCTGAATTTGCTGCTGCTTGCGCCCATTGCCATGCAGCTCGTGCACCTCTTCTTGGCCGACGCGCTGTGGATCGCGCTCGTACTGCTCGGCAACGAGGTGCTGTCCCAGGAGCCCAAGACCGAACAGCCTGACACCGCCGCCGAAGCGGTCCGATAGTCCCCGGAGAAGCACCGCCCACCATGGCCCGAATCCGCCTGAATGCCAGCAAACCCGCCGCAAAAGAGCCCGATTTCATCGAGATCACCGGTGCCCGTGAGCACAACCTGGACATCCCCAGGCTGACCCTGCCCAAGCGCTGTCTGGTCGTCATGACGGGCGTCTCCGGATCGGGGAAGAGCAGCCTTGCCTTCGACACCTTGTACGCCGAAGGGCAGCGCCGCTACGTCGAGACGCTGTCGGCCTACGCGCGCCAATTTTTGGGTCAGCTCGAACGGCCCAACGTGGAGCACATCCGCGGCCTGTCACCGACCATTGCCATTGAGCAGAAAAGCTCGTCGGGCAACCCGCGGTCCACGGTCGGCACCATCACCGAGGTGTACGACTACCTGCGCGTGCTCTACGCGCGGGCGGGCACCCAACGCTGTGTAGAGTGCGGCAAGCCCGTGGCTACCCAGAGCGCCGAAGAAATCGCGCGCACGTTGTTCGACCTGAAGCCCGGCACCAAGGTCACCGTTTTGGCCCCCCTCGCGCGCCACCGCAAGGGCGAGTTCAAGGACGTCTTTCAAGAGCTGAGCGGCAAGGGCTTCGTCCGCGTCGAGGTCGACGGCGAGGTCTATCGGCTGGAAGAGCCGCCCGTGCTCGACAAGAAAAAGAAGCACACCGTACGGCTCGTGGTCGATCGGGTGTCCATCACCGAAGGCGACCGGGCCCGCCTGACCGAGGCCATCGAGCTCTGTCTGCGCGAGGCCAAGGGCGAGCTCGACATCGACATCGAAGGGCAGGGCACGCGCACCTTCAGCGAGTCGCGGAGCTGCTGCGGGCGCAGCTACCCCGAGCTGTCTCCCCAGAGCTTTTCGTTCAACAGTCCGCTCGGCATGTGCAAGGCTTGTTCGGGCCTCGGATCGGGGCTGGCCGTCGATCCCGACCTGGTGATCCCCGACCCGAACCTGACCCTCAACGGCGGCGCGATCGCGCCCTGGGCGTCGGCCCTGGCCAAGGGGGAAGGTTGGACGTTCCGCATCGTGCGCGCGGTGGCCAAGGCCACGAGCGCCGACCTCGATACGCCCTGGAAGAAGCTGTCCAAGAAGCAACGCGACGAGATCTTGTACGGCATCCAGGGCAGGAAGGTCCCCGTCGAGTGGGGCAGGGAGGGGTCCGAGACCCACGGCACCTGGGGCATGCGTTTCGAGGGCGTGATCCCCGGCATCTTGCGCCGCTACAAAGACACGACGTCCGAGACATCGCGCGACGGATACCGGCGTTTCATGCGCGAAAAGCCGTGCGACGAGTGCAAAGGCAAGCGCCTGCGCGCCGAGACCTTGGCCGTCGAGCTCGGCAGCTTGAGCATCGCCGACGTGACGAACCTGCCCGTTGGCAAGGCGTACGTGCATTTTCAAGAGCTGAAGCTCTCCGGCGCGAAGCAAAAGGTGGCCGAGGGCGCCCTGCGCGAGGTGGAGCTGCGCCTGCGCTTTTTGGTCGACGTCGGTCTGGAATACCTGACCCTCGATCGTTCCGGGCCTACCTTGAGCGGCGGAGAGGCCCAACGCATCCGCCTGGCGAGTCAGCTTGGGAGTGAGCTGTCCGGTG
>CAYLJT010001058.1:0-2298 GCA_964383995.1 uncultured Polyangiaceae bacterium | reverse complement strand
ATGGCGCTCTCGATCGCCGCCGCGGGCGCCGCCGCGCTGTTGATGGTGCTCACCGATCTTTGCTACGCGCTGCTCGATCCGCGGCTCGCGGGTCGGCTCTTTGGAGCACGTCGATGAACCACGTCGACACCGCATGGCAGCGCCTTCGCACGAGCCGCCGCGCGGCCCTCGGCCTCGCGATGGTAGGCATGGTCGGCCTGCTCGGTGTCTTGGCCGAGCCCCTCGCGTCCCGCGCGCCGTTCCTGTCCTTCGGCTCCGAAGGGCTCAACTTCGCGCCTGCCGTTCTTCACCCGTCGAGCATCGAGAACGCAAGCCGCGAAGCGGTGTTGGCGCGCTTCGCCAATGATCACGGCCTCTTCCCTCCCGTGCGCTTCGGTCCGCGCGAAGTGAGCGCGGCGGGGCCCCTCGCGCCGTCGTCGTCCGAGCACCCCCTCGGCACCGACGCCGTGGGGCGCGATCTGTTCGCGCGCACCGTGTACGGCGCGCGAACGGCCCTCGGCCTGTCGCTCTTCGCGGTGGGCCTCGGCATCGCGCTGGGCGCTCTTTTGGGCGGGCTTGCCGGCTATTTGCGAGGCTTTTGGAACGATCGTTTGGTGCGCCTCGTGGAGACCGTGGACACCTTTCCTGCGATCGTCGTGGTCGCTCTCGTGCGCGCCATCGAACGCGAGCCCTCCGCGCTTTCGCTCGTCGTTGCGGTGGCCCTCGTGCGTTGGGCCGAGGTCGCGCGTCTCGTGCGCGAGGAAGTGGCACGCGCGTCGGTCGAGGACTACGTCGTCGCCGCGAGGGCCCTCGGCGCGTCCCCCGCGCGCGTGCTCATTCGACACATCGCGCCCAACGTCGTGGGTCCTGTGCTCGTAAGCTCCGTGTTCGGCGTGGCGTCGGTGATGCTGCTCGAAGCGGCCGTCTCTTTCCTTGGTATCGGAGGCCAGCTCGAAGCCGCGTCGTGGGGTGAGACCCTCGCCGAAGGCGCGCGAAATCCCGACGCGCTGCGCTTGATCCTGGTGCCCGGAGGACTGCTCGCGGTCACCGTCGGTGGCACCTATTTGCTCGCCGATGCGATCCGCGATGCCCTCGATCCGAGGGTGGTTCGCCGTCGTCCGAAGGATGAAATGGAACGCGGCCCGCTGAGCCTCTTGCGCGATCCTCCCTCGTGAGCCGACGTTCGGCGTTGGAGGGAAGCGCGCGGCGACGCTTTGTATTATGGAGCGCGCCATGGCCCTCCCCGTCGTCAACGAGCAAACCTTCGAGACCGAGGTTTTGCGCAGCGAGCTCCCGGTTCTCATCGATTTCTACGCAGACTGGTGCGCGCCCTGCAAAACCGTGGCGCCCGAGGTCGAAGCCGTAGCGAGGGAGCTCGAAGGCAAGGCCAAGGTCGTCAAGGTCGACATCGATCAATCCAAGCGCATCGCGGCAACCCTTCGCATCCAGGCCGTCCCGACCTTCATGGTCTTTCATCGGGGGCGGCCGGTGGCCGCCGAGCAGGGCGTCGTTCGGCGCCAAAAGCTCCGCGCCATGCTCGAGCCTTTCCTGCCGCGCGCCGAGGGCGCCATCCGCGCGCCCGAGCTCGCCGAGGCCATGAAGCAGGGAGGCGTCGTACCGGTAGACACGCGCGAAGCGCCCGCCTTCCGCCGCGCGCATTTGCCCCACGCGGTCAGCATGCCCATCGACGAAATCGAAGGCCGCCTCGCCGAGCTGCACATGCTGCCCGGGGAGCCCGTGCTCTATTGTCGCGCCGGCGACAAAGCGAAAGCCCTGGCCGACAAGCTGGCGGAGGCGGGCGTGCCCGTCGCGTTCCTCGAAGGCGGCCTTCTGTCCTGGGAGGCCGAGGGCTTTCCGGTCGAGCGCCCCGATTGATTGTTTGACGTCAAAGCAATTCGAGCCACGCCGCAAGATCATCGGGCAAGGGGCTCTCGAACAAGAGCGGCTCGCCGCTCACAGGGTGGCTGAAGCCTAGGCGTGTTGCGTGCAGCGCGAGGCGCGGGGGCTCCTTCTCGAAGGGCTCCCCGTAGCGACGATCGCCGAGCACCGGATGACCAAGCCCGCGCGCATGGAGCCGAATTTGGTGCGTCCGACCGGTCTCTAGGGTGCACAAGACCTGCGTTGCACCGCGCGGCCAGCGGCGCGTCACGGCGATCTTCGTGGAGGCCGTCTTCCCCGCGATCGGGGCGTCGCACAAGAGCTCATCGCCCTCGACGAGGCCCCGAAGCACCGCGATGTATTGGCGGTCGATGGCGTGCTCGCGGAACGTCGCGCCGAGCACCCGGTTGGCGTCGTCGTTGCGCGCGAGCACCAAGAGAC
>CAYLJT010001057.1:0-2299 GCA_964383995.1 uncultured Polyangiaceae bacterium | reverse complement strand
GCGGACGCCTTGCTCACGCGCGTCGGCGCCTACTACCACGACCTCGGCAAGACGGTTCAGCCCAAGTATTTCGTGGAGAACCTCTCGCCCGGGGAGACTTCGCCGCACGAGGAGCTCGACCCCGAGGTGTCCGCCGACGCGATCATGGCGCACGTCGTGTTGGGTACGAAGATCCTCCGCGACGGCCGCATCCCCGAGCCCGTGGTGGAGTTTGCGTACACGCATCACGGCACGCAAAAGGTCGAGTTTTTTTGGCACAAGTGCGTGGCGCAGGGCAACCCCAAGGGCCTCGGTGAGGACTACTTCCGTTACCCCGGTATGCGCCCGCAAACCAAGGAGACGGCCATCTTGATGCTGGTCGACTCGATCGAGGCCGCGTCTCGGACAATCTGGCCCCCCGAGCACCAGAAGTTCGACGAGATGATCCAGCGCGTGCTCTTCACCAAGCTGGCCTCGGGGCAGCTCGATGAGTCGGGCCTCACCGTGCAAGATCTCCGCGTGATGACCGGGCGCATGGCCGCAACGCTCGTGAACATGTACCACGGCCGCATCAAGTACCCGTGGCAGCGGGAGCGGGAGCGCGAGCTCGAAGAGCTGCGCGCGAAGGAAGAAGCGACCCGCGCGCTCGGCAGCGCCGCGCCGAGCGAGGCCGCGCCCGAGCCGAAGGATGCCGTCGCCGACGATCCGCCGGAACAGACGCCTACCGCCGCGCCGGGCGACGCTGTCTGAGACAAACGGCGCTGCCCGCGTGGGCGCTACGCCGTATGAGCGCCGCCGACGAGCTCTTGCGAAGCCGGAGGATCGTCGTCGGGGGGCAGGGGCAGTGCGTCGGGATGACCGGGGTAGGTGCGCGCCGCCTTGCGCGCCTTCAAGAACTCGGCGAACGCCACGACCGTGTCGAGGTCCCGCGGGCCCAAGGCGTCGGCGAGCTCGCGCAGCGTTTTGCGGAGGGACTCGGCGTTGCGTCCGCGTCGAGCCTCACGCGCTTCTTCGCGCGTTGCGGCGGGCACTTCGGGCGTCTCGCCCGGGGGGGGCTGGCCGTTCTCGTTGGCCCAGGCGGGTCGAGGCACCGGCGCCAGCGCGTGGGCGCTGAGCCAGGCCTCCATGAAGATCCGAAGGCGCTCGCTGCGGAAGGTGAACCAGCGCTCGCGCTCCGGGCCGTAGCTCATCAACACATCTTTGAAGCGGCGAAATGCGCCCTTGCCGTCGATGGCTTGGGTGAGCTTCTGCGATAGCTCGGGGGTCTCGACCATCGGGATGTAGCGCTCCATCCAGCGGTATTGCTCGCGTGAGCTCACGGGATCGATGCGGAGATAGTTCGCGTCGGACGCGATACGCGCGTGCATCTGAGGGTCGGCTACGCCGTCGACGATGCGAAGGACGTCGCCCGTCATCAGGTGCAGATACGAGTGGACCTCGGGCGCGTTGTTTTCGAATGCGTCCTCCAACGCTTCCCAATCGATGGGGACATCCCGCGGGGGCGTTGCCGGTGCTCCCGGGTTTTCGCTGCTCGACATGTTTTCCTCCAACGTCGGTGACGGCCGGGGCTTTGTCCCGGTGTCCACGGCGTCAGGCGTGGGGTTTGCGCCATTTTGAGGCGCGACCAAACGGAGAGAGGCGGTCGTCATCGTAGCGTAGGGCGTTCTCATTCGGTGGAACCAACCGACCGCGGGGCCGGTCGATTCCTTGGGGGACATCTCAAGATGCGCCGAATTGCCCTCGGGACCGGGCCACGGCCCGCACCCAGTGGACCCGAGCGTTCGCTCGGACATCGGGCTGGATCGCGGGCTCGATGGTTTTTTGCACCGGGGACATGCCGCGCGCTTCGTTCATGTCGCGAAACAAACCGGCGCCCACCGCGGCGAGCATCGCCGCGCCCCTCGCGGTGGACTCGAGCTCGAACGGCCGCTCGATGGAAATGGAGGCGAAATCGGCCTGCATTTGCATCAACAAGTCGTTGGCGGCGGCGCCCCCGTCGACGCGCTCGCGCGCGATGCGCTGGCCGAGATCGTCGGCGATGGCGGTCAGCAAGTCGGTGACCTGATGGGCCACACCCTCCAAAGTGGCCCGCGCGATGTGCGCCGCCGTGGTCCCACGCGTGATGCCCGAGATCAGCCCCCGCGCGTCCGGATCCCAATAGGGCGCGCCGAGGCCCGCCAAGGCCGGCACGAAGGCGACCCCGCCCGTGTCCGGGACACGCTCGGCCAGGGCCTGGATATCCGCGGTTTTTTCGATGATCCCGAGGCCGTCGCGCAGCCACTGCACGGCGGCGCCGGCGATGAAGGCGCTGCCTTCGAGG